>DASPGF010000060.1:0-3091 GCA_035620755.1 Myxococcota bacterium | reverse complement strand
TCAGCGTGCTCAAGAAGTTCGGCCCGATCCCCTCGCCGGGCCTGATGTCGTTTCCGCGCGAGGGCCTCACGCTCGCGCTCGACTTCGCGAATCGCGGCGCGCGCACGCTCGCGCTGCTCGAGGATCTCGACGGAGTCGTCTCACAAGCAGGCGGCTGCGTCTACCCGGCGAAGGACGCGCGCATGTCGGCCGCGAGCTTTCAGCGCTACTTCCCGCAGTGGAAGGAGTTTGCGCGCTACGTCGACCCGCGCTTTTCGTCGTCGTTCTGGCGGCGCGTGACGGGGGGCGCCGCGTCGTGAATCGAGTCGTTCTCGTGGGTGGCAAAGCGTGACGCGGATCTCGATCGAAGGTGCAGCGGCATGAAGCGGATCTTGATCACGGGTGCGACCTCGGCGATCGCGCAGCACGCCGCGCGGCACTTCGCGGCAGATGGCGCGGAGCTCATGCTCGTCGCGCGCGACCCCGAGAGGCTCGCGGCGGTGGCGGGCGATCTGCGCGCGCGTGGCGCGCAGAAGGTCGAGACCGCGGTGGTCGACCTGCTCGACCTCGCGCGCTGCTCGCGGCTGATCGACGAGGCTTCGGAGCGCCTCGGCGGCCTCGACGCGCTGCTCGTCGCGCAGGGGTCGCTGCCCGACCAGGCCGCCTGCGAAGCCAACCCCGCGCTCGTGGCGCGCGAGATCTCGCTCAACGTGCTCGGCCCGATCACGCTGCTGCTGCGCGCCGCGAGCTACTTCGAGCCCGAGCGCCGGGGCTGCATCGCGGCGATCACCTCCGTTGCGGGCGTGCGCGGGAGGCGCAGCAACTACGTCTACGGCGCCGCGAAGGCTGCGCTCTCGACCTTCCTCGAGGGCCTGCGCGGCCGGCTCGCGCGCTCGGGCGTGCGCGTGCTCGACATCCGGCCGGGCACCGTCGACACCCCGATGACCGCGCACCTGCCGAAGACACCGCTCTTCGCGAGCGCGGATGCGGTCGGCGAGCGCGTCTATCGCGCGATGCGCTCGCGCGCGGGCGTCGTCTACGCACCCGCCTACTGGCGCTGGATCGCGCTCGCGATCCGGCTGATTCCGCATCGAATATTTGCGAAGATGCGGCTCTAATGGCCCCGATGAACGCCTCGAAGCTCGCAACCGTCATCCTCGTCGTCGCGCTGCTCGCTGTCGGCGCGTTCGCGTGGTCGATCCAGCTGCAGCCCGCGCTCGCGATCGACGCGAGCGCGCTCGCGACGCTGCCGAAGAAGATCGGCGTCTACCAGGGCGAGGACGTGCCGCTCGAGTCGACCGTCGAAGCGGTGCTGCGCGCGGATTTCAACCTGCAGCGCAGCTACTTCGGCGGCGGCTCGCTGGTGGCGCTCTACATCGGCTACTACGGAACCACGCGCGGCGGCCGGCCCGAGCACACGCCGCGCGGCTGCTACACGGGCGCCGGGTGGGGGATCGAGGACGCGCGCACGCTGCGCGTCGACCCGGCGGGCGACCTGCGCGTGAACGAGTACGTGGTCGAGCGCGAGGGAAGGCGGCAGCTCGTGCACTTCTGGTACCGCTCGGCGCGCCGCACGGGCATGCTCGGCGGTTGGGACCAGAACGTCGACCGGCTGCTGGGGCGGCTTCTCGACGGCCGCGCCGACGGCGCGCTGATCCGCATCAGCACGCCGCTCTACGGCGACGACGAGGTCAATGCGCGCGGGCGCCTGCTCGGCTTCGCGAGCGCGCTCGACCCGCTGATCGGCGAGCGCTGGCCGACGGAGTCGAAGTCGAGCTGAGCCGCGCGCTCAGGGCGTGTCGCGGCCGTCCGCGCGGCGCGGCGAGCGGCGGCGCCGGTTGTAGTGGCGCTGGATGGTCTCGACGACCTCGCCGACGTCGTCGGTGACGGTAAAGAGCTTCATGTCGCGCTTCGAGATCATCTTCTGCGCGAGCAGCCGGTTCTCGATCCAGTCGACGAGCCCCTGCCAGTAGCTCACGCCGAACAGGATCACCGGGAAGTCGTGGATCTTCTCGGTCTGCTTGAGGGTCAGCGCCTCGAAGATCTCGTCGAGCGTGCCGAAGCCGCCCGGCAGCGCCACGAAGCCGCACGCGTACTTCACGAACATCACCTTGCGCGCGAAGAAGTAGTTGAAGTGGATCACGGTGTCCGCGAAGCGGTTGGGCTTCTGCTCGAACGGCAGCTTGATGTTGAGCCCGATCGAGCGGCCGCTGCCGCGGCTCGCGCCGAGATTCGCGGCCTCCATGATGCCCGGCCCGCCGCCCGTGATCACCGAGAAGCCCGCCTCGGAGAGCGCCTGCGAGACGCGCACGGCATCCTGGTAGTAGTCGTGGCTCCGCGCGGAGCGCGCGCTGCCGAAAACGGAGACCGCGGGCCAGACCGAGCGGAGGGTCTCGAACCCCTCCACGAACTCTCCCATGATCTTGAAGACGCTCCAGGTGTCCTTGGTCTGGCGATCGGCCATGGGTTTCCTATCGGAGCTTCGGCGCGAGTGGCTGAGGGAATCCGCCACCTATGATTTCTTGAAGAGTTTGTCGAGCGCCGCGCTCGCGCGCTGCTTCTCGGCGCCCGCCGTCCCGCCCGCGCGCCCGCCGTACGCGAAGTAATCGCAGCGGTTCGCGCGCTCGCGGTCCGAGACCCACTCGGCGTTGGGCTCGCGGCACTCGTTGTAGGCGTTGCGGTCGTAGTGCGCGCAGTTGCGGCACGCGTGCAGATCGGCGTTGCAGCGCGGACAGCTATCCCGAAACCCGATGCGCTCGCCCGCCGCAAGCTCGATCGGCGCGTTGCACGCAAAACACCCCATTCCGCCCGCAGCCTGCGCGGTTCTGAGCACGCAGTCAAGCGGCCGCGCCCGTGGCCATTCGCGCAATCGGCTGACAGGGTTCGATGAGCGTTGGCTGCTCGCGAGTGGCAGGGGGAGACCCGAAGGCGACATGGGGTTGGAGCGGGAGCGCTTCCAGCGCCGCTTGCGATCACGCGCCGGAGGTGGAGGGAGAGGGCCTTCGGGCTCCAAACCCCAGTCGCCCTCAGGCCCTCTCCCTCCACCTCCTTGCCCGTCATTCGCACTGCGGCGGCTCGAGGCACTGCTTGACAGTGGGTGTGCAGCCGCGCA
>DASPGF010000059.1:0-3785 GCA_035620755.1 Myxococcota bacterium | reverse complement strand
GCCACAGCGCCGCAGCGCCCAGCGCGCGATGCGACGTGCAAGCGCCTCGGGCAGCTCATCCCAGCCCTCCGCGCGCGCTCGCAGCCATCCGCCCTCGAGCTCGAAGCGCGCGACCGCCTCGCGCTCGACGACCTCGGCGATCCACTCCGAGTCGCGCCTCTGCGCTTCGGCCAGATCGGCGACGGCCCTGAGCAACTGCTCGTTGAAGTCCGCGGCGAGCCCGGGCAACCAACGCAGCCGCAGCCGGTTGCGCGCGTAGGCGAGGCTCTCGTTGGAGCGATCCTCGCGCCACGAGAGCCCCCGCTCGCGCGCGTAGGCCTCGATCTCGCGCCGCGCCACGCGCAGCAGCGGCCGCACCACGACACCATCGGCGGAGCGCTCCGGGATGCCCCCGAGGCCGTCCGGGCCCGAGCCGCGCAGCAAACGCAGCAGCACGGTCTCGGCCTGGTCGTCAGCGGTGTGCGCCGTTGCGATGTGCGCGCAGCCGGCCTCGGCGGCCATCTCGCGCAGCGCGCGGTAGCGAAGCTCGCGCGCCGCCTCTTGCAGCGTGGGGCGCGCGCGGCTCGGGACGCCCTCGCGCAGTCGCGCGGGATCGATGCGGCGCTCGAATCCGGGCGCGCCGAGACGCGCTGCGAGCTCGGCGACCGCCTTCGCGTCGGCCTCGGATTCCGCGCCGCGCAGGCCGTGATTGACGTGCGCGATCGCGACCTTGAGGCGCTTCTCTCGAGCGATTTCGAGCAGCGCGTGCGCGAGGGCGCTGGAGTCGAGCCCCCCTGAGACCGCGACCAGCACGCTGCGGCCGCGCAGCCCGAGCGCATCCACCGCGCGCTTGGCTTCGGCGATCAGCATGCGGCGATTCTAGCCCGGGCAGTACCGCTCTCTGTTCGAGGAATCCGCCGCTGGCCGGGGCCCAGTTCGCCGTGCTGGATCGAGCCGGGCAGTACCGCTCTCTGTTCGAGGAATCCGCCGCGGGCCGGGGCCCAGTTCGCCGTGCTGGATTGAGTCGCGCGGGGCCAGGTGGGCGCAGTCAGCTCGCGGTGAGCAGGCGCAGCCGGTTTCCGACGCGCTGCGCGTAGTCGGCGAGCGCCCCGACGTCCTTCACCATGCGATACCAGAAGATCGCCGAGATCCCGAGCTCGTCTTCCATGCCGAACAGCAGCCGCTGCAGCTTCTCCTCGAGCTCGTCGGTGTCGCTCTCGATGCGGCCGAGCTCCTCGATCATCTCGTCCACGCGCGCCACCTCGCGGCCGCGAAAGCCCGTCTCCACGAGCTCGTCGAGCTCGTCGATCACGCGCTCGGCCTGCTCGCAGGCGTGGATCACCCGCCGCACGAGCTCGCGAAACGGCTCGGCGAGCGGCTTGGGGACCACCATCGAGCGCAGGTCCGCGAGCTCCGCGATGTCCTGCGCGACGTCCGCGATCGAATCCTGGTAGTCGAGGATCTCGAGCATGTCGCGCCGCTCGACGGCGAGGAACAGGCGCTTGGGGAGATGGCTGCGGATCTCGTTCTTGATGCGGTCCGCTTCGTGCTCGAGCCGGTCGATCTCGCGGTGGCGCTCGGCGATCTTCGCGGTGTTCCCCGCGATCATGTCCTCGAACAGCGGCACGATCTCGCGCGCGCACGCGACCGCGGCGCGCATGTGCTCCTGCATCGGGCGGATCGGCGAGTGGCCGAACAGATTGGCGATCAACGACATGGCCGCTGCCTCCTAGGCGAGCAATCCCTTGAAGAAGTAGAAGAAGAAGATCGAGAGGATCGCCGCGATCGGGAGCGTCGCGACCCACGATACCACGATGCGACCCACCACCCGCAGATCGAGCGCGCCGATGCCGCGCGCGAGGCCGACGCCGAGCACCGAGCCGACGAGCGTGTGCGTGGTCGAGACCGGAATGCCGAGCCGCGATGCGAGCACGATCGTGAGCGCGGCCGCGAGCTCGGCCGCGAAGCCGCGGCTCGGCGTGAGCTCGGTGATCTTGCGCCCGATCGTCGCCATCACGCGGTAGCCGAACGTCGCGAGCCCGAACACGATGCCGACCGCGCCCACCCCGAGCATCCAGATCGCGACCGGCGTCTTCTGCGAGAGGTCGGCGCCCTGCGCGACGGTGGTGATCGCCGCGAGCGGGCCGATCGCGTTCGCGACGTCGTTCGAGCCGTGCGCGAACGCGACCGCGCACGCGGTCATGATCTGCAGCACCATGAAGATGCGCTCGACGCCCGCGAAGCGCGCGCGATCGTCGTCCGCGCCCAAGCGGGCCACGCGCCGGATGAACCACCAGCCGACCAGCGCGCCGACGGCCCCGATCGCGATCGAGAGCGCGAGCGCCGCGGGCAGATCGAAGTCGAGCTTGAGGTTCTTGAGCCCCTTGAAGAGCGTCACGAGGCTGATCACGAAGGTCACGAAGAAGAAGAAGTACGGGCCCGTGCGCCGCGCGGCTTCGAACGGCCTGTCGCGGTCGAGGATCAGGTAGCGCACGAGGTTGAACACGAGGAATGCGAGCACGCCACCGATCAGCGGCGAGGTGATCCACGACAGCACGATCTGCGCGACCTTGCCCCAGTTCACCGCATCGAGACCCAGCGTCACCGCGCCGAAGCCGACGATCGCGCCCACGATCGAGTGCGTGGTCGAGATCGGCAGCCCGTACGCGGTGGCGATCGTGAGCAGCAGCGCGGCCGCAGCGAGCGAGCCGAGCATCCCGTAGAGCAGCAGCTGCGGCTCGAGCTGCACGCGCTGCATGTCGAGCATGCCCTGGCTCACGGTATCCGTGACGTGGCCGCCGACGAACAGCGCGCCCGAGAACTCGAGGACTGCGGCGACGATCACCGCGCGGCGGATCGTGAGCGAGCCCGAGCCGACGCTCGTTCCCATCGCGTTCGCGACGTCGTTCGCGCCGATCGCCCAGGCCATGTACATCGCGAGCGCGCCCGCGAGCCAGAGCACCAGGGGGATGCCGAGCGGGCTCGAATCCAAGAGGTCTCCGGGTCAGCGAGCGCGCCCACCGCAATCGCGAATCGGCGCTCGTCGGCGCACTCGCGCTCGCTCGAGCCGCTTGGCCGGCCGCGCGCGGGAGCACTCCGCCGGCGCGCAGCTTACACGATCCGCACCCGCGCGACGCGCCGGCTCGGCGGTTTGCGCGGGCCGGTTTGCGGCTACCATGCACGGCCATGGAGCGACAGAGAATCCAGACCGACGCCGCGCCCAAGGCGATCGGCAGCTACTCGCAGGCAATCCGCACGGGCGACACCGTCTACCTCTCGGGACAGATTCCGCTCGACCCCGCGACCGCGAAGCTCGTGGAGGGGCCGATCGATCGCCAGATCGAGCGCGTGTTCGAGAACCTGCAGGCGGTCGCCCAGGCCGCGGGCGGCTCGCTCGCGGAGATCGCAAAGCTCAACGTCTACCTCACCGATCTTGCGAACTTCCCGCACGTCAACGAGGTGATGAAGCGCTTCTTCAGCGAGCCGTTTCCCGCGCGCGCCGCGGTCGGCGTCGCCGCGCTACCGCTCGGCGCGGCCGTCGAGATCGACGCCGTGCTCGTGCTGAGCGCGGCGCGTCATTCGATGTAGCCGAGGCTGCGCAGCGCCTCCAACTCTTCGGCGGACAGCGAATCGCCGGCTCGCGCAGTCGCCGCAAGCCCGATCCGCTCCACGTAGCGCTTCACGTCCTCGAGCATCGGGCCGCCGATCTCGGGTCGAACCTTCGCGAGATCCGAGCGCTCGCCGGGATCCCAGCTCAGGTCGTAGAGCTCGGTCGGGTAGCGCTCGAACCAGATCAGCTTGAACGG
>DASPGF010000058.1:0-2416 GCA_035620755.1 Myxococcota bacterium | reverse complement strand
ATGACTCTCGCACCCAGATCGATGCTCGGCGTCCGTATCGCGCTGCTCGTCGCGCTCGCGGGGCTGCCGCTCGCGGGCTGCGCGTGGCTGCGCGCGGCGCCCGAATCGACCACCTCGCTCGACGAGTACCGCGAGTACATGGCCGAGCGCGCCGCGGCCGAGGTCGAGAGCGAGAAGCAGGCACAGAGCGACGCGACGTTCGAGCAGAAGCTCGCGGCCGCACAGCGCGCGCATCGCGCCGGCGATGCGGAGAATGCGATGCGGCAGTACTTCGAGGCGTTCCGGCTCGATCCCGCCGATACGCGCGCGCACGCGGGCATCGCCTACCTGCAGCTCTCGCGCCAGCCCGAGCGCGCGGAGGAGGTGCTGCTCAAGGTGATCGAGGCCAACCCGAACGCGACGATGGCATACGTCGGTGTCGGCCTCGCGAAGCTCGCGCAGGACGATCCCGACGCCGCCGCGAGCTATCTCGAGCAGGCAATCGCCCTCGACCCGAGCTCCGCGAACGCCCACGACGCGTACGCGGTCGTGCTCGAGGAGATGCAGCTGTTCGACGATGCACAGACCCATGCGCGCCGAGCGAGCGAGCTCGCGCCGAACAACTCCGCGATCGTCAACAACTATGGCATCGCGAGCCTGCTCGCGGGTGATCCCAAATCGGCCGAGCGCGCGTTCCGCAACGCAGCCTCGCTCGAGCCGCGCGATTCCGCCTACCGCAACAACCTCGGAATCGCGCTCGGCCGGCAGGGCCGCTACACCGAGGCGCTCACGGCGTTCCGCTCCGCGGGCAGCGAGCAGGCCGCGCACAACAACCTCGGCTACGTCTACTACATGAACGGCATGCTCGACGAGGCGATCGCGCACTACGAGCGCGCGCTCGAGGCCGAGGGCGACGACCGCGGCACGATCCTGCGCAACCTCGATGCGGCGCTCGCCGCGAAGGGCGTCACGAGCGACTGAGCGGCGCGCGGCGCCCGCCGTGGCGCGATCCGACCGAGCGGCGCGCGCCGTCCGCCACACCGCCATCGATCGGGCGTCGCGGTCCGGCGCACGGCCGTCCGACCGCAGTGCGCGCGCGGCGCTATCCGCCGCGATTCGCGAGCTGCGCGAGAAGCGTCTGCCGGCCCCAGCACAGCACCGCGCAGGGCATCGCGAGCCAGAGGCCGTTGAGCGCCCAGAACTTGAGCGCGAAGTCGACGAAGCTCGAGGTGTCGACGTTCGGAAAGCCGTCGATCGCCTCGCTCGCGAAGTACAGCGAGGTGCCGTAGAGATGCGCGACCGCGGTCGCCATCAGCATCAGCGTCGCGGTCGGACTGCGTCCGCGCGAGCGCCGCCACAGCCCGAGCGCGCAGAAGCCGAGCGCGCCGACCAGCGCGGTCAGCGACTCGATCGCGATCAGCTGCGCGTTCTCGTGCGCATAGCGCGCGTCGCCGCCGTCGATGTACGCCCACCAGGGATAGGACCAGATCGCATCGGGTGCGGCGAGGATCGCCTCGCGGAGCACGAGCCAGCCGAGCTCCCACGTCAGGTGCGTGGTGAACGCGACACCGAACCAGATCATCACCATCCCCTGCAGGCTCTCGCGGGGCGGCCTGCCACGCTGCGCGCCGATCGGCCACCAGGGCGTCGAGAGCAGGCTTGCGATCAGCGCGAGGAACACCACGGCAACGGCGTCGCCGACGCGGCCGCGGTCGGCGTCGAACGCGAACACGGTCAGCGCGGCGGCGGGCAGCGAGAGCGCGAGCGACGCGATCAGCAGCGCCTGCGCGATCCGAATCGCCCGCATCGCGTTAGCCCGCATCGTTGGCGATCCCGCGCAGCCGCTGGCCGATCTCGCGGTCCCGGTGCCAGCTCATCAGGTCGAAGATCTCGGCGCTGCGCGCGAGCGCGTAGGGCCCCGGGTCGTCGGCGCGCAGGCGGTTCGGATTGGGCAGGATCGCCGCGAGCAGCGCCGCCTCCCGCGCGCTGAGCGCGCTCGCGTCCGCGTGGAAGTAGCGATCGCTCGCCGCGGCCGCACCGAACAGACACGGGCCGAACTGGGCGACGTTGAGGTAGACCTCGAGGATGCGCCGCTTCGACCAGAGCACCTCGAGCCACGCGGTGAGCCACGCCTCCGCGATCTTGCGCGCCAGGCTGCGGCTCGGCACGAGGAAGACGTTCTTGGCGACCTGCTGGCTGATGGTGCTCGCGCCCCGCAGCCGGCGGCCGCGGGAGCGCTCGTCGAGCGCGCGGCCGATCGCGTTCAGATCGAAGCCCGCGTGGTCGAAGAAGCGTTGATCCTCGGCGACGATCACTGCGAGGCGCAGATCCGGTGCAATCGATCCGAAATCCCGCCACTCGTAGTGGACGGCCTCGCAGGGGCGGCCCGTTGCGGGATCCGCGAAGCGGCTCGCGAGCATGAAGCCCGTGGTCGGTG
>DASPGF010000057.1:0-3917 GCA_035620755.1 Myxococcota bacterium | reverse complement strand
GCACTGGGGCCTTTCTCTGGAATGCGGGTATTTTCGCGTGGTCGGTTCGCACCATCCTCACCGAGATCGACGCGCATGCGCCGGAGCTGCGGCGCGCGCTGCGCGCGCTGCTCGACGAGCCGCGCACCCCGAGCCTCGAGCGGCTGCGCTCGATCTATCGGCACGCGCCGTCGGTCTCGATCGACGTCGCGGTCCTCGAGCGCAGCCGCCGGGTCTGGACGCTCCCGGTCGGCTTCCACTGGAGCGACGTCGGGACCTGGGCGTCGCTCGCGGAGGAGCTCGGCGTGGCGCCCGGCCGCTCGAGCTGCGTGCGCGGCGAGTTGATCGAATGCGATTCGGACGCGAACCTCGTGTGGGGTGGGCATCGCGCGGTCGCCCTGCTCGGCGTCGAGGGGCTCGCGGTGATCGACACGCCCGACGCGCTGCTCGTCGCGCGCCTCGACCGGAGCGCGCAGATGCGCAAGCTGGTCGCCGAGTTGAAGACGCGTGGCCGATCGGATCTCACGTGATTGTGTCGTATGATCGGACCGATCGGACGGGTCGGACCGGTCAGGATCGGACGGATCGGACGGGTCGGACCGGTCAGACGGGGAGGGAGCCCATTGCAGGCCCGTAAACCCGAAGCGGTCGCTTCGCTGCGCGCGATCCCGATGTTCGCGAGCGTCTCGCCCGAGGCGCTCGAATCGATCGCGTCGCTGCTGATCGAGCGCAGCTTTCCGAAGCACAAGACCATCGTCGAAGAGGGCGCGCCGGGCGACTACATGTACATCATCGTCGAAGGCCGGGTGAAGGTCACCAAGCTCTCGGGCGATGGGCGCGAGAAGATCCTCGAGCTGCTCGAGCAGGGCGACTTCTTCGGCGAGATGTCGCTGCTCGACGATGCGCCGCGCTCGGCGAGCGTCAAGGCGATGTCGGCCGTGCGCATCCTCGCGCTCGCGCGCAACGATTTCATCCGGCTGCTCGCGCGCAGCCCGGATCTCGCGCTCTCCGTGATCCAGGAGCTCACGCGGCGGCTGCGGCAGATCGACGAGCAGGCGAGCTCGCTCTCGTTCCAGCGCGTGAAGGAGCGCACCATGGGGTTGCTGGTCCGGCTGGCGCGCGAGGAGTCGAGCCAGGCCGGCCGGCGCAAGACGCCCGTGCTTACCCACCAGCAGATCGCCGACATGATCGGCACCTCGCGCGAGACGGTGACCCGCGCCTTGAAGGGCCTGAAGGCCGAGGGCTGGCTCGCGCAAGAGGGCAAGCACTACCTGGTGCCGTCCGAGGATTGAGATCAGGCGCCAGCCGAAGCCCGCCGATAACGCGGGCGTGGCGCGGCAAAGCGAGATCGCGGGCTGGATCCTCAACTCGATGAGCTCGGGCGTGGTCGCGATCGACTCGCGCGGCCACGTCGCGATGCTCAACCCCGGCGCGCAGCGCATCCTCGGCTGCCCGGCCGGCGCTCCGAGCGACGCGCTCGGAATCCACTGCAGCGAGGTGCTGCGCGCCCAGCCCGCCATCGCACGGCTGCTGCTCGAGACGCTCGGCGCGCGCGATGCGCTGTCGCGCGCGGAGCTCGTGCTCGAGGGCGCCGCGGGCCGAGACGAGAGCACGATCGGGTTCACGCTCACGCCGGTGCGCGATCCCGCGGGTGAGGTGCGCGCGGCGGCGATCCTGTTTCGCGATCTCACGCCGCTCGAGCGCATCGACGAGCGCGAGCGCCTCCACGAGCGGTTCGCCGCGCTCGGGCAGATGGCCGCCGGCCTCGCGCACGAGATCCGCAATCCGCTCGCGGGCATGGAGATCGTGGCGGGCCTGCTGATGCGCCGCCTCGCCGAGCGCGACGAGGAGTGCGCGCTGGTCGCGCAGCTCCAGGGCGAGATCCGCTCGCTCGCGCGCAGCGTCGAAGCCTGCCTCGAGTTCGTGCGCCCGCTCTCCCCCGAGCGCGGCCCGGTCGATGCCGTGGCTCTCGTCGAGCAGGCGCTCGAGATCGCGCTCGCGCGCGCGAGCTTCGGCGGCTCGATCGAGCGCGCGTTCGCGGACGAGATCCCGCAGCCCAGCGCGGACGTCGATCAGCTGCGAGCCGTGATCACCAATCTGATCCTGAACGCCCTCGAGGCGATGGACGCGCAGGGGCCGCAGGCCGAGAAGCGGCTCGGGCTCGAGATTGCGGTGGCATCGAGAGCCGCGCTGGGCCGGCGCGTCGCCCTGGGAAGCGACGGCGAGCTCGGCGCGGCTGCGCGGCCGCGCCGCGAGCTCGTGATCCGCGTGTCGGATTCGGGGCCGGGCATTCCGAGCGAGCTGAGAGAGAAGATCTTCTATCCGTTCTTCACCACCAAGCAGCGCGGCTCCGGCGTGGGGCTCGCCATCGCGCAGAAGATCGTCGCCGCGCACGGCGGCTCGCTCGAGCTCGAGCCCGCCACCGAATCGGGCTGCAGCTTCCGCGTGCGCCTGCCGCTCGAGGAGCCGAAGCCGTGAGCGCGCAGGCTGCGCGCATCCTCGTCGTCGAGGACAACGACACGCTGCGGCGCGCAGTCGCGCTCGCGCTGCGCGATCGCTGGGAGGTGCTCGAGGTCGCGAGCGGAGACGACGCGATCGAGCGCATCTCGGATGCCGCCTGTGATCCGTTCGACGTGGTCGTCACGGATCTGCGTCTGCCCGGTCGCGACGGCGTCTCGGTGCTGCGCGCCGCGCGCGATCGCGACGCGGCGACCAGCGTGCTGATCCTGACCGCCTACGGGTCGATCGAGACCGCGGTCGAGGCGATGCGGCTGGGCGCCTACGACTTCGTCCAGAAGCCGCTCGATCTCGAGCAGCTCGAGCTGCGCGTGGCGCGGGGCATCGACCATCGACGGCTGCTCTCCGAGGTGACGGAGCTGCGCGCCGAGCAGGCCGCGCGAAACGCGAGCGCCAGCATCGTCGGCGACAGCCCGGCGCTGCGCGCGGCGCTCGATCTCGCGACGCGCGTCGCGCCGACGCGCTCGACGGTGCTGATCACGGGCGAGACCGGCACCGGCAAGGAGCTGATCGCGGGAATGATCCACCGCGCATCGCCGCGCGAGAGCGGGCCGCTCGTCAAGGTGAACTGCGCGGCGCTGCCCGAGACGCTGCTGGAATCCGAGCTGTTCGGCCACGAGCGCGGCGCGTTCACCGGAGCCGACCGCCAGCGCATCGGCCGTTTCGAGGAGGCGACTGGCGGCACGCTGTTCCTCGACGAGGTCGGTGACACCTCTCCCGCCACCCAGGCGAAGCTGCTGCGCGTGCTCCAGGAGCAGCGCTTTCATCGGCTCGGCGGCAGCAAGCTGCTGCGCACCGACGCGCGCATCATCTCGGCCACCAACCACGATCTCGCCGCCCGCATCGCCGAGGGCCGCTTTCGCGAGGACCTGTTCTTCCGCCTCAACGTGATCCGCATCCATCTGCCGCCGCTGCGCGAGCGGCCCGAAGATCTGATCGATCTCGCTCATCACTTCCTGCGCGAGCTCGGCTCCGAAGCGCGCCGGCCGATGCGCGGCTTCACGGAGGCGGCGCTCGCGCGCATGCGCAGCCACGACTGGCCGGGCAACGTGCGGGAGCTGCGCAACACGCTCGAGCGCGCGGTGCTGATGGCGGAGGGGCCGCGCATCGACGCAGTCGATCTGTCGCTGCTCGGCGGCCGCGCTGCGCACGACGTTCGGAGCTGGCGCCGCGAGCTGCCCGCCGAGGGAATCTCACTACGTGACTTCGAGCGGGAGCTCGTGATCGAGGCCCTGGAGCGCACCGGATACGTGCAGAAGGACGCCGCGCGGCTGATCGGCGTGAGCCGGCGCAAGCTCAACTACATGGTCCAGCGCATGGGGATCACGCATTCGAGCTGGCGGCGCAACCGCGGTGGCGAAGGCGCGTCGAGCGCGAGCGCCGAGCGCTCGCGCACCGAGCGCGATACCCCGTGATTCTCC
>DASPGF010000056.1:0-4558 GCA_035620755.1 Myxococcota bacterium | reverse complement strand
GCGGCGTCTGCAACCTGCGCTTCGACGACACGAATCCCGAGGCCGAGGACGTCGAGTACGTCGAGGCGATCGAGCGCGACATCCGCTGGCTCGGCTTCGACTGGGGCGAGCGCCGCTACTTCGCGTCCGACTACTTCGAGCAGCTGTACGCGTTCGCGCTCCGGCTGATCGAGAAGGGTCTCGCGTTCGTCGACAGCTCGAGCCTCGAGGAGATCCGCGCGCTGCGCGGCAGCTTCTACGAGCCGGGCCGCGACAGCCCCTACCGCGGGCGTTCGGTCGAGGAGAACCTCGACCTGTTCCGGCGCATGCGCGCGGGCGGGTTCGAGGAGGGCGCGCACGTGCTGCGCGCGAAGATCGACATGCAGTCGCCGGACTTGAATCTGCGCGACCCGCTCATGTACCGGATCCGCAAGGCGCGCCATCACCGCACGGGCGACGCCTGGCCGATCTACCCGCTCTACGATTTCGCGCACGGCCTCTCGGACGCGATCGAGGGTGTGACGCACTCGCTGTGCTCGCTCGAGTTCGAGGATCACCGGCCGCTCTACGACTGGTTCCTGCGCGCGTGCGAGATCCAGTCGCCGCCGGAGCAGACGGAGTTCGCTCGCTTGAATCTGACTTACACCGTGTTGAGCAAGCGCAGGCTGCTGCAGCTCGTCAACGAGGGACGCGTGAGCGGCTGGGACGATCCGCGCATGCCGACGCTCTCGGGAATCCGCCGCCGCGGCTACCCGCCCGAGGCGATCCTCGCGTTCTGCGACGAGATCGGCGTGACGCGGCGCGAGTCCGTCGTCGACGTGGGCCTGCTCGAGCACTTCGTGCGCGACGCGCTCAATGCGCGCGCGCCGCGCGCGATGGGCGTGCTGCGCCCGCTGCGGCTCGTGATCGAGAACTTTCCCGAAGATCGCGTCGAGGAGCTCGAGGCGCCGCTCCATCCCGACGACCCGGGCTTCGGCTCGCGCACGCTGCCGCTCTCGAAGGTGCTCTACGTCGAGCGCGACGACTTCATGGAGAAGCCCGTGCCGAAGTGGCACCGGCTCGCGCCGGGTCGCGAGGTGCGGCTGCGCTACGCGTGCCTCGTCACCTGCACCGAGGCCATCCGGCACCCCGAGAACGGCGAGCTGCTCGAGCTGCGCTGCCGCTGGGATCCCGCTTCCCTCGGCGGCGCGCCCGCCGACGGCCGCAAGGTGCGCGGCACGCTGCACTGGGTGTCGGCCGAGCACAGCGTCGAAGCCGAGGTGCGGCTCTACGATCGGCTGTTCAGCCACGAGCATCCGTCGGCGGACGAGCGCGGCTTCCTCGAATCGCTCAACCCCGAATCGCTCGAGGTGCTCACGGGCTGCCGCGTCGAGCGCGGGCTCGCGAGCGCGCGGCCGGGCGAGCGCTTCCAGCTCGAGCGGCTCGGCTACTTCTGCGTCGACCCCGACGCCGAGCGCGCGGGACGGCTCGTGCTCAACCGCACGGTCGGGCTGCGCGACAGCTGGGAGAAGCAGGCGAAGCAGGCAGCCCCGCCGCGCGGGGCTGCTTGACGTCGACCGCTCGTCGTTCGAACTGCGCGCAGCCCTCGATCGGCTGGCGCTTCGCGCTCGACGCTGCCTAGCGCTGATCGCTTTCCCCGAGCTGTGCAACGCGCCCGGCGTAGAAGTCCATCTGCCCGAAGTTCATGATGTGCGGGCGCCCGAGCTTCTCGGCGAGGAAGTCGACCTCGAATGCGGGCGTGAGCTTCGCTCCATCCCAGCCGTACGCTTTGAGGAACTGCGGATCCGAGCCCGGCGTTCCATCCCAGTTCGCGAGCAGCGAGGCCGTGAAGTAGAGCCGCTTGCCGTCCCAAGACTGCGACACCATGTTGAGCTGACCGCCGATCTTCGTCTCGTAGACGAGCTTCGCCGAGCGCGGCTCGGAGACGTCGAACACGCGCAGCGTGCCGTCCATGAAGCTGTCCACGAACAAGAAGCGGTCGTCGGACGAGAGCGAGATGTCGACGGGCAGCGGGGTCTTCGAGGGATCGCCGATGTCCGCGATCTCGACGGCCTCGAAGCTGCCGTCCGGCTTGCGGAAGATGCCCCATAGCTTCGAGGTGAGCGCCGCGCTCGTGAACGCGTAGTGGTGGTCGGGATCGAGCGCCCAGCGGATTTCGAGCGGCGCGCCGGGAACCTCGAGCGTCTGCAGCGACTTTCGCGCGTGGTAATCCCAGACGACCATCGTGCTGCCGAAGTGCTTCATCGCCTCGGCGTCGCCGAGCAGATCGGGAAGCTTGCGCATGTAATTCTTGTGCCCGGTGAACGACGACGTGAGCATGCGGTTGAGCTCCTTCTTGACGCGCACGTCGTATCCGTAGGTCGCGCCCTCGGGCATCCAGAGGGTGCGGATGTACTCGCCGGCGTTGCTGTACTCGACGAGCGCAGTCTTGCCGCCGAAATCCTTGCTGTTCGAGAGCCCGCTGATCAGCATGCGGCCCGGCAGCGCGTAGAAGGTGTGCGGGCCGACGACGCCGCCGGAGGCCTCGACGAAATCGCCGATCGTCTTGACGAGCTTCGGCTGCGACGGATCGGTCGCGACGTCGACCACGTAGATCGCGCTGTCGTCGAGGCCGCCGAGCCAGAGATGTCGCCGGTCGTCGGTGAAGCCGCCGTGGTGCGCCTCGTGGCGGCCGCCGACCGACAGCGTCGAGACGACCTTCCCGTAGTCGGGGCGCTTGGGGTTCGCGCCGATCGTCACGAGCTTGTCGGAGCCGTCGCCGAGCCCGTCGATGCCGAGCGTCCAGACGTAGACGAAATCCTCGTGCCCGGTGATCTTCGGCAGATAGGGCGACTGGCAGGTCTCGTCGGCGGACGCGGAGCCGAGCACGGCGAGCGCCGCGAGGCTCGCGACGGCGCTCGCCGCGGCGAGCTGCGAGATTCGAAACGGGGGGGTCGACATGGCGAGGAGCTCCTCCTGCTCGGATTGGAGCGACCATCTTAACATCCCGAGCGCGGCGCGATGCCATTTTTCTCGCGCGGTCGGGCGAGCTTTGAATCGCGATCCGCTGTTAGGATTGCCCCACACGGCGGGAGTGTCCCGAATCCGATGAGCCGCAAGCGGCTGACGCTCGCATCCTGGCTGCTGCTCGCGCTGGCAGCGCTGTGCGCGGCCCCGATCGCGGCGCTGATCGCGTGGGACGGCCGCATCGAATCCACGCTGCTGCTGTTCGGCGATCTCGTCTACGTCGAGATCGATGCGAGTGGACCGCGGATCGCGCTGCTGCTCGGGCTGCCGCTCGCGCTCGTGGGCGCGGCGCTCGCTGCGCGCAGACCGCGCACACCCGAGTGAAGCCGCATTCTTGCATATGAAGAGGGTCGAGGAATGTGCGATCGTTCCGCGCCACAGGCGCTGCGCCCAGCCGCCGCGCGGGAGCTCGCGTGATCTTCCGGCAGCTCGTCGACCCCGAGACCTCGACCCACACCTACCTGCTCGCCGACGAGCGCTCGCGCGAAGCGGTGCTGATCGACCCGGTACTCGAGCAGTTCGAGCGCGACCGCGCGCTGATTCGCGAGCTCGAGGTCGAGCTGCGCTACACGCTCGAGACCCACGTCCACGCGGACCACATCACCTCGGCGGCGCTGTTCCGCAAGCAGCTCGGCTCACGCGTGGGTGTGGGGGCCGCCGCGGGCGTCGGGGCCGCTGATCTCCAGCTCGCCGACGGAGACGTCGTGCGCTTCGGATCGATCGAGCTCGAAGTCTGGTCCACGCCGGGGCACACGCGCGGCTGCGTGACCTACGTCTGCCGCGCGCACGCGATGGCATTCACCGGCGATGCGCTGCTGATCCGCGGCTGCGGGCGCACGGACTTCCAGCAGGGCGACGCCGCCGCGCTGTTCGACTCGGTGCGCGAGCGGATCTTCTCGCTTCCCGACGACACCCTGCTCTTTCCGGGCCACGACTACAAGGGCCGAATGGCGACCAGCGTGCGCGAGGAGAAGCGGCACAACCCGCGGCTCGGGCTGGACAAGTCGAAGCAGGAGTTCGTGTCGATCATGCGCCGACTCGATCTCGCGTATCCGAAGAAGATCGACGTCGCGGTGCCCGCGAACCTCGAGTGCGGATCGCTCGAGTGGCCCGTCGCCGCACCGAGCGCCGCCGCGGCTGCGCCGGGCGCGGCCTCGGTCGCGAGCGTGATGGAGACGCAGGGCCGGCAGGACGCGGAGATCTGGATGGGCATGGGAATCTGATCGATGGCCGGCTCGTCTCGGGCGCCGCTCGACCTCTACAACCACCCGGAGCTCTGGCGCTGGGCGGGCGCGATGGAGGGAGTCCCGGAATGGGTCGGCGCGACCGAGACGTTCGACGAGCGCGCGACCCGCGCAGCGTGGCAGACGCGCGGCAACGAGCTGTTCGCGCTGTTGGGCGCGCTGCTGCCCGGGCTCGCGCTCGCGCTCGGGCTCGCTGTCGTCGGTCACGCGGGATCGCAGTGGATCGCCGCCACCTGGTTCGGCGCCGAAGGCAGCCCGATCAGCCCGATCCTGCTCGCGATCCTCGCGGGACTCGCGGTGCGAAACAGCATCGGACTGCCTGCCGTCTT
>DASPGF010000055.1:0-2436 GCA_035620755.1 Myxococcota bacterium | reverse complement strand
CCACTGCGAGTGACGCGCCAGGCGGCTGCGCGAGTCGCGGTGCGCGTGGTAGCGCTGCAGGCGGCGTTTGCGGAGGTCGCAGCGACGTCGCTCCGGGTAGCTCCGATTTCCGCGTTCGACACAGCAACCTGCCATTTCGCGAGGGTGCGCGGCTCGACGTGCCGCCGCTCGATGCCGCGGCGCTCGAGCGCTGCGCGAGCTTTCCAGCGCAGCGCGCAGGCGCACGCTGGCACGTCGAGTCGTGGTTCGTGCGCGGCGAGCCCGGCGGCGTGCGCGCAGTCTGAGTGCGCAACGGCGCACGCGCCTCTACCGCTTCCGCGGCGGCGTGCGCGGCCCGCGAATCGGCGCCGTGCGCGCAAGCCACGCGTTGGATCAACCGCGCGCGCGCCCAAGCCAATCGCAGAGCGCGAGCATGCCCGCATCTTGCAGCGCGAACAGCGCGCGATCCTCGAAGGCGGGGTGCGAGGAGAATTTGACCATCACCGTCTGGGTCGGATGGTGGACGAGCAGCGTCTGGCCATTGATGCCGAGGCCCGCGTAGATGCCGCGCGCGGCGTCGTAGATCCACCAGTTGTCGTGATAGAACGCGTCGGGCTTCGCGGGATCGAATTCGACCGAGGCCGCGAACGCGCCGACGAGCTCCGGGTCGCGCGCCCGCAGCCGGCCGAGCCAGCTCTCGGGCACGAGCTGCCGGCCCGCAAGCGCGCCATGCTGCAGGCACATCAGACCGAAGCGGCCCAGGTCGCGCAGCGTGGCGCAGATGCCTCCCTCGACGATCGAGAATCCGGAGGCGTCGACGATGATCTGCGCATCGCCCTCGGCGCCGAGCGCGGACCAGATCTCGCGCGCGAACAGCTCCGCGAAGCGCGCCGCCGCAGCGCGCTCGAGCACCCAGCCGAGAACGTCGCTCACGAGCGAGATGTAGCGGAACTCGCGCCCGTGCTCGTGGCTGTTGTCGATGCTGCGGATCCACGACTCGGTGTCGGGCGGAACATCCGCGCGGGAATGGGTTCGGTAGGCGGAGACATCGAGGATCGCAATCTCGTCCTGCTTGTAGCTCCAGCGCGTACCCGTGCGCATGTCGAGCAGATGCTGTACCGTGCAGCCCTCCCAACTGGTGCCGCGCAGATCTTCGATGCGGTCCACGACCGCATCCGAGGTGCGAAGCAGCCCGCGCCCGACGAGAACACCACATAGCGTAGAGGCCAGCGACTTCGAAACGGACATCAGCAGGTGGGTGTCCGCCGGCTGCACGCCGGGCGCGTAGTGCTCGAACGCGATCGCTCCCTCGTGAAGAATCAGAAATGCGTCGGTGTAGCTCGCGTCGAGCATCTCGCGCAGAGAGAGCGACGCGCGCGCGTGCTCGAAGCGAAACGAGTCGAAGGAGCGCTCTCTGCGGGCGAGCTCGAACACGGGTCCGCTGCCGCGCGAGATGCGCTCGGTGCGAGCCAGCTCGGGGACGCGGAGCATTCCGATCCGGTTGAACGGCGCGTCGAGCCAATTGCTGGATGTCACATCGGAGCGCGCGGTCACCCGATCACTCGATCACCCGATCATCCGATCACCCGGTCACCCGATCACCCGATCACTCGATCACTCGATCATCCGGCCACTCGGCCACTCGGCCAGCGGAACGCCGGCGCCGCGCACGCTTCCCGCGCGCTGCAGAGGCGCCAACCGCGCCGTGCGGCGCGGCTTGCCGCGACCGGGTGCGTCGGTGAATATTCACCTGCACGGCGAGGCGCAGCAAGGAGGATCGAGCAGATGGCGCGCAATCGGAGCCTCGACGCTTCGAGCTCGGCTGCTTCCGCGGCTTTGAGCTCCGATCGGGTGCGCCTCGAGCCGGCCGATCGGTCCGGTCGCGATCCGTCCGGCTCCAACCCTTCGCGTTTCGATCCATCCCGTATCGACCCTATCCATATCGATCCTCTCGAATGGGAGGTGCGCTGCGAGCTCGCGGCCTGCTACCGCGCGTTCGCGCTGCTCGGCTGGACGGATCTGATCTATACACACATCTCGGCGCGGCATCCGACGCGCCGCGACTGCTATCTGATCAACCCCTACGGGCTGTTCTTCGACGAGATCACCGCTTCGAACCTGATCGCGGTCGATTTCGACGGGCGGCGCGTGAGCGGCGAGCATCCCGTGAACAAGGAGGGCCATCCGATCCACAGCAGCGTGCTGCGCGCGCGATCGGATGTGAACTGGGTGCTGCACAGTCACACGCGCGCGGGCATGGTCGTCTCGTGCATGAAGTGCGGGCTGCTGCCGCTCACCCAGCAGGCGATGTTCCTGCGCGACTGGGTCGCCTACCACGCGTGGGATCTGCAGACCGCGAGCGGTGAGTGCGAGCGCCTCGTCGCCGATCTCGGCCGCGACAAGATCGCGATGATCCTGCACAACCACGGCCTGCTGAGCTGCGGCGCAAGCGCGGGC
>DASPGF010000054.1:0-2442 GCA_035620755.1 Myxococcota bacterium | reverse complement strand
TATGCCGGTCAGCCTACTCGACGCCTATATGCGTCGCTGTCGTAGATCTCGGGGTTCAGGCAGTTCGGCGCGCGCTCGCCGCGCAGCATCGCGAGCGCATTGCTTGCGGCCTTCGTCGCCATCTGGTCGCGCGTGCCGCGCGTCGCGCTGCCGAGGTGCGGCAGCAGGATCGCGTTGTCGAGCTCCGCGAGACCCTCGGCCATCTCGGGCTCGCGCTCGTAGACGTCGAGCCCCGCGCCCGCGATCTGCTTCTTGCGCAGCGCGCGCACCAGCGCGTGCTCGTCGACGATCGGGCCGCGCGCGGCATTGATCAGGTACGCGGTCGGCTTCATCAGCGCGAGCTCGCGCTCGCCGATCAGGTGGCGCGTCGCGTCGGAGAGCAGCGTGTGGACGCTCACGAAATCGCTCTCGCGCAGCAGGTCGTCGAGCTCTGCCCATTCGGCCTGCGCGTCGCCCTCGATCTGCGCGCGCGCGAACGGGTCGTGCGCGAGCACGCGCATCTCGAAGCCGAGCGCGCGCCGCGCGACCGCCTGGCCGATGCGGCCGAAGCCGAGGATGCCGAGCACCTTCGGGCGGCCGTCCCCGCCGGGTGACACGTCTTCGCCGAGCAGCAGGTTTGGCCCCCAGGCCTTGTAGCGACCGCCTCGCATGTAGGCGTCGCCGGTGACGATGTTGCGCGCCGCTGCGAGCAGCAGTGCCCAGGTGAGATCCGCCGTGGTGTCGGTGAGCACGCCCGGCGTATTGCTCACGGGGATGCCGAGCTCGCTCGCGCACGGCACGTCGATGTTGTCGAAGCCCACCGCGAAGTTCGCGACGCCGCGCAGCCTGGGATTCGCCTGCATCACCTCGCGGTCGATCGACTCGGTCAACACCGAGAGCACCACGTCCGCCCAGCGCGCACCGTCGAGCACCTCGGCTCGGCTCGGGCGCGCGTCCTCGCCGCCGGGCCACACGCGCAGCTCGGCGCCCGCGTCGCGCAGCAGGCCGAGCCCCGCGTCGCGAATGCGCCGCGTGACGAACACCTTTCCAGTCAGCGCTGCAGTCGCAGCCATCCGCTCGCCTCCTCGCGCCCGCGTCGCGCATCGCGCGGGCGCCGTAGCTTACCACCCGGCTCGACGGGAGACCGCACTGTCGCCGCGGCGATCGCATCCGCTACCGTCCGCGTCCCGCTTCGAGGAGTCCCCGCCGATGTCCCCCGCGCCCGATTCCCGGGCCCTGAGCGTGCTCGAGGCCAAGGCCCCGGATTTGTCGGCCGCGCAGGCCGAGGCGTTCGCGCAGCGCCACTTCGGCGTGCGCGGCTCCGCGCGCGCGCTGCCGAGCGAGCGCGATCAGAACTTCCATCTGCGCGGCGCCGACGGCCGGGAGTTCGTGCTCAAGATCGCGAACCCCGCCGAAGATCCGAGCGTGCTCGACTTCCAATCGAAGGCGCTGCTGCACATCGCGAGCGTCGATCCCGAGCTTCCCGTGCCGCACCTCGTGACCACGACCGACGGCGCGGAGAGCTGCGAGATCGAAGCGGCCGACGGTCGGCGCTCGATCGTGCGGCTGCTGAGCTACCTGCGCGGCGGCGTGCTCGCGGATGCGCGGCGCTCGCGCGAGCTGCTGCGCGACGTCGGCGCGAGCGCTGCGCGGCTCGGCCAGGCGCTGCGCGGCTTCTTCCACCCCGCCTCGCGCCAAGACCTGCTGTGGGATCTCACGCAGGCGCCTTCGCTGCTGAAGCGAACCCACGCGATCGAGGATCCCGAGGCGCGCCGCCTGGTCGAGCGCGTGCTCGAGCACCTCGCGAGCGCGGTGATGCCCGAGCTCGCGCGCATGCGCGCGCAGGTGATCCACAACGACGTGAGCTGCATGAACACGCTCGTCGACGCGGATCGCGTGGTCGGCGTGATCGACTTCGGGGACATGGTCCACGCCCCGCTGGTCTGCGACCTCGTCGTCCCGATCGCCGAGCTGATGGTCGACGTCGACGATCCGTTCGGCGTCGCGATGCAGGTCGCGGCGGGCTACTGCGCGGTCGAGCGCCTCAGCGAGCAGGAGATCGCCGTCCTCTACGATCTGGTCGCGGCGCGCATGTCGATGGCCGTCGCGATCGCGGCCTGGCGCGTCGCCGAGCACCCCGAGAACCGCGCCTACATCACCGCGGGCATCGAGGGCAACATCAAGGCCCTGCTCTGGCTCGCGGATCGCAAGTCCGACTTCTTCCGCGCCTGCATGCGCAGCGCGGGCGGCTTCGCGGCGTCGCCGAGCGCGCCCGCGCTCGCGCGCTGGCTCGGCGAGCAGGCGCGCGAGGCCGGGGCGATCTTCGAGCGCGACCTCGCGCGCCTGCGCAAGCGCGTGCTCGCGGATGATGTGCCCGACGCGGCGGCGCTCGGCGCCGCGGTCGACGTCGCGATCCATCCCTACGGCGCGCGCGCGTGTCGCGCCGCGGCGTCGGCCGCGGCC
>DASPGF010000053.1:0-8112 GCA_035620755.1 Myxococcota bacterium | reverse complement strand
CCGCGTGCGCTGCGTCACGTCTGGAGAGTTCCGCGCGCGCGGCAACCCACGCGCTCGACGCCTTCCTGGGGGTCGAGCGCGCGGCGGTGCGCCGCCCGCTACAAACGGTGTTTTGCGCGAGTGTCGATCAAACGGTGTTTGATCAAGCGCGGATGCGCGACGGTGTTGCCGACGCGCGAGCCGCCTCTCGGTGCCGATTACCGGATCGAATTGAGAAACTTTCGCAATGGCAGCCGCTCTGTGACTTCCGTCACTTCGCGTTGCGCAGCCGTGCCCGAAACAATCGCACGACAGAGAGCGCGAGGCGCTCTCGACTCGCCTCCCCGGGTGACGAGCGGTTGGGCGTACCGAGCCAGGCTACGCCAGCCCGAGCCCGCGGCGGCCGTGATCTGGAGTCGCCGAATTGCGTCGTCGAAGTCGATCCCGCCAGCTCGCACCGCTTCTCCGCCGCTTCTTACGCTTTTGTGTGGCGGCAGTCGCCTCGCTCGCGGCCGCGCTCCTTTACGGCGGGCCGGCTGCGGCGCTGATCACGATCCCGGGCGGCACGACCGTTACCTTCGCCTGGGATCCCGCACCGGGAAACGTCGCGGGCTACTACGTCGTCGTCAAGACCGAGGGCGAGCGCGGCTTCACCTACAGCACGGTCATCGGCCGCAACTGGGAGACCGTCACCGCCGAGCCCAACGAGACCATCACCGTGATCGTGGTCGCATTCGATGCGCAGGGCGCGACCGGCGAGGCTTCGTCTCCATCCGAGCCGGTGCGATTCGCTGCGAGCGAGCCGCCGCCCTCCGCGGGTGGCGCAATCGCGTCCGATCTCGATGGTGATGGCGTCTCCGATCTGCTCGTCCAAGGCGACCGCAGCGGCTATCTCGAGCTCATGAGCATGCGGAGCGGGCAAGCGACGTTGCTCTCGTCGTGCAAGCAGCGATCCAATGGAACCAGCCGCTGCACGACCGTCAAGCGCAGCGGCAAGCAGTGGATGATCGTCGGAAACGGCGACTACGACGGCGACGGCGTGGCGGACATCCTGCTGCGCCGACACCGCAACGGCGTCCAGCAGTATGGCGCGATCTCGATCTTCTTCATGGACGGCGATCGGATTCGCGAGAGCGCGAACCTGAAGACCGAGAAATGCACGGTCCGCGCGTCCGGACTGCCGCGCTGCCGCCTCGTCACGACCCGCGCCAAGAAGGAGTGGCAGATCGTCGGATCGGGCGACTACGACGGAGACGGTGTCTCCGACGTGCTGCTCCACAACACCGCGGACAATCGCCTCGACCTCTGGACGATGGGTGCAGGCGGCGTGCACGTGAGCGAAATTCTTCCGGACGATTTCGGCGATGCCGCGCAGGTGATCGCTTCGGGCGACTTCGATGGCGACGGCATGTCCGACATCCTCTGGCGCGATCTCGCAAGCGGCGACGTCGACATCTGGGGGCTCACCGGGGATTCGCCGCTCGGCCCGCTCGAAGGAGGCGCGGATGCGTGGCGTGCGATGGGAGCGGGCGACTTCGACGCCGACGGGCGCGACGACGTGCTGCTGCGCGAAGACGGCACGGATCGGCTCGCGGTCCGCCTCTCGACGAGCGGCCTTCGCGCGGTGATCGCGTCATCGCTCAACGTGGGTGCGCGCGACCGCCAGGTGCCCGCGATCGGCGATTTCGACGGCGACGGCCGCAGCGATCTGCTCGTCTACGACGGCGATCTCGACGAGGCAGATCTCTGGTACCTCGACGGCTCGGCGGTCGTCGAGGCCGAGCCCTTCGACGCACCGCTCGACGCCTGGAGCTTCGCGAGCGTCGATCTCCGACCACCCGGAAGCCGCTGAGCGCATCGCGGCCGAGCCGAAGCCGAGGCTCGCTGTTATTGCGAAATCAAGATCGGCGCGCCGCGATCCGCGCGCGCTCGGCCCTGGATGCGAGCGACGCGTTGGGATAGCGTCGGCGGCCCACTGCGAGCCGGAGATCGTGTTTGCAGGCCGACGCGCTTCCCATCGCCGCGAGCTTCTTGTTCTTCCTCTCGCTGTTCGCGGCGATCGGCGCGTATTCGGCGACGCGCGCGCGCCGCACCAGCGGCGACTATCTGCTCGCGAGCCGCAGCGTCGGCCCCTGGCTGATCGCACTCTCGGCCGTGGCCACCAACAACAGCGGGTTCATGTTCATCGGGCTGATCGGGACCACCTACCTCGCGGGCATCTCGGCGGCCTGGATCATGGTGGGCTGGATCGGCGGGGACTGGCTCGCTTGGCTGGTCGTGCACCGCAGGCTGCGCGAGCGCACGGCATCTGCCGCGGCGGAGACGGTCCCGAGCTTTCTCGCGCTCGACGCGCAGGGGCGAAGATCCGCGCTCCTCGCGCGAACCGCAGGCCTGCTGACGGTGATCTTTCTCGGCACCTACGCGGCCGCGCAGTTCAGCGCGGGCAGCAAGGCGCTGCACGTGATGTTCGGCTGGCCGCACGAGACCGGCGCCATCCTCGGGGCCGCGGTCGTCGCGCTCTACTGCTTCTCGGGCGGCATCCGTGCGTCGATCTGGACCGACGCCGTGCAGTCGGCGGTGATGCTGGTCTCGATGCTGCTGCTCGCCGGCACGGCGCTCGACGAGCTCGGTGGCTTCGCGCCGCTGTGGAGGGAGCTGCGCAGCATCGACCCTGCGCTCGTGCAGCTCGTCCCCCAGAAGGAGTTCGGCTTCGTGCCCTACGTGCTCGGCTGGTTCGGCGCGGGCCTCGGCGTAGTCGGGCAGCCGCACGTGATGGTGCGCGCGATGGCGATTCGCGATCCCGCGGAGATCCGCACCGCGCGCACGATCTACTTCGCGTGGTACTGGATGTTCTCCGCGGGCTGCATCCTCGTTGGACTCACCTGCCGTGCGCTGCTCGAGATCCCGGCCGGCGGGAACTTCGATCAGGAGCTCGCACTTCCCCAGCTCGCGCTGCAGCTGCTGCCGGCCGTGCTGGTTGGGCTGGTGCTCGCGGGTCTGTTCGCGGCGACCATGTCGACCGCCGACTCCCAGGTGCTGTCGTGCTCGGCTTCGATCGTCCACGACATCGTCCCGAGTGCGCGCTCCGATCCCTATCGGCTCAGCAAGCTCTCGACGCTCGCCGTCTCGCTGCTGGCGTTGCTGATCGCGTTGTACGGCAGCCGAAACGTGTTCGCGCTCGTGACGCTCGCGTGGTCGCTGCTCGCATCTTCCCTCGGGCCGCTGCTCGTCGTGCGGGTGCTCGGTGCGCGCGTCTCCGCGAGCTGGGCCATGGCGATGATGATCGGCGGCGCAGCGACCGCGCTGCTCTGGCGCTATGGGCTCGAGTTCGGCGATGCGGTCTTCGATGTGCTGCCGGGAATGCTCGGGGGCTTCGCGCTGTTCGCGGCGTCGCGGCTGTTCGGCGCGCGCGAGACGCGTTGACGCGTCCGCGCGTCGCAGAGCGCTACACGCGGTGGCGCATGCAGCAACGCGCTGGGCGTCGCGCGACTAGAATCGCACGCTGAATCGGATCCCGCCCTGCTTGGTGTTTCCGAAGCCCTCGATGTTGACGGGAACGTCTCCGATGTGGAGGCCCTCCACGCGGAATCGCAGCCCCGGGTGCTTCTTCACCATCGGCCCGTAGAGCTTGATCGAGAGCTCGTCGTCTCCGAATTGGAGCGTGTGCTCGTAGCGGACGGGGCCCTTCTTGCCGATGTGGAAGCCGTCGCTCGTCTTCTCTTCGTTGGAGTCGGGCGTGATCGGCGGCAGGTCGGGACGGTCCAGACTGGCGAGGATCTGGCGCTTGAGCTTCTCGGGATCTTCGCGGGATGCCTCGTCGTCGCCTGCGTAGGCGCCGTCGAGTGGCGCGAGCAGCATCGCTCCGATCAGCAGCGCGCCGATCGGAAGCGCGGCGTGGGCGTTGCGTGGGGGCGAGCTCGTCGTGGTGCGCATGGTCTTCTGACCTCTGCTCCCCTCCGATGTGGTTCCTCCGCGGTGGATTCGCGTGCTTCTGTCCCGCCCTTTACCGATGCAAATTCCGCGCCGCGTCCCGAGGGGAACCCATAGGGCAAGGGGTCGATTCTGCTCTCGAATTCCAGGTGTGCTGGATCGTTCGAGCGGCGCATGGGTAGCGCGTTACACACAACTGGAACTCGCCGGGTCGGAGTTGCGCGGAAGCTGCTGCTATGCGCCGGCCTTCACAGCGCGGCGGCAGGTCTCGCGCGCTGCGCGTCGGTACCCGCGCGAGGGCAGGGTCCGCGCTCTGCGCGCAGGCGCGCCGTCGGGTAGATCAGTTGCGCCCGACCTGCGCATCGAGCCACTCGCGCATGCGCTGCTCGAGCACGTCGAGCGGCAGCGCGCCGCGCAGCAGGATCTGGTCGTGGAACGCGCGGATGTCGAATGCCGCCCCGAGCCGTCGCTGCGCGAGTTCGCGCAGCGCCTGGAGCTTGAGCTCGCCGATCTTGTAGGCGAGCGCCTGGCCGGGCCAGACGATGTAGCGGTCGACCTCGACGACGACGTCGTGCTCGTCCTTGGGCGCGTTCTGCTTGAAGAACTCGATCGCCCGCTCGCGGCTCCAGCCGCGCGCGTGCATCCCGGTGTCGACCACGAGGCGGATCGCGCGCCAGATCTCGTAGGTGAGCCGCCCGAGCTTCGAATACGGGCTCGAGTAGAACCCCATGCGCTCGCCGAGGCTCTCCGCGTAGAGCCCCCAGCCTTCGACGAACGCGGTATAGAAGTTGTAACGCAGCAGATCGTGCGCCTGCTCGCGCTCCTGCGAGAGCGCGATCTGGAGATGGTGGCCGGGAACGCCTTCGTGGAGCGCGAGCGCCTCCATCTCCCAGCTCGGTCGCGTGCTCAGCTCGTAGGTGTTCGCGAAGAAATAGGCCGGGCGCCCGGATTGCAGCGAGCCCGGCTGGTAGTAGGCGGTCGGTGCGGACGCAGCCTGGAAATCGGGGACGGGCTTCACGCCGTAGGGAAGCCGCGGCAGCTTCCCGAACAGCTTCACGAGCTCGGGATCGGCTTTCTTGCAGATCGCGCGGTAGGCGTCGAGCAGCTGATCGGGCGTCTCGAAGTAGAACTGCGGGTCACCGCGCAGGAACTCGCCGAACTCCGCGAAGCTGCCATCGAAGCCGATGTCGCGAAGGATGCCGTCCATCTCGGCGCGGATCCGCGTCACCTCGGCGAGGCCGAGCTCGTGAATCGCATCCGGCGTGAGGCTCGTGGTCGTGTGGTAGCGCGCGTTGTACGCGTACCAGTCGCGGCCGTCGGGCAGCGCGCTCAGCGCGATCGACTCGCGAGCGCCGGGCAGGTAGCGCTGCTCGACGAAGCCGAGCAGCTTGCGATAGGCGGGGTAGACGGCGTCTGCGACGACCTGCCGGGCAGCCGCGCGCAGCCGCGCGCCATCGGCCGCGGGGATCTCGTCGGGCAGCTGCGCGAAGCTGAGCAGCAGCGGGCTCTCGGCGGGGTCGTCGGTGAGCAGGCTGCGGATCTGCTCGGGAATCTCCCGCAGCGCGATGCGCGGCTGCGTGATGCCCGTCGCGAGGCCGCGCTCGAGCAGCGCGATGCTCTGATCGATGAGCGCGGGCACCGCGCGCAGGCGCGCGATGCGATTCTCGAAGTCGGCGATCGAGCCCGTCGGCATCGATTCCATCAGCTGCGCGACGTCGATCTGGACGCCGTCGAGCTGGGTGAGCGCGAGGTACTCCGAGTGGAATCGGAAGCCCTCGACGCTGATCTCGAAGCTCTTGCGGATCAGCTCGAGGTCGAGGCGCGCCGACTCGTCGAGGGGATCGACGTCGACCGCCTCGAGCTCGCGCAGGAATTCGCGCTCTTCGCGCTGGCGCGCTGCGATCGCCTCGAGTGAATGGTCGGTCCAGCGGTCGTCGTAACCCGCGACGCCGACGTAGGTCGCGAACTCGGGATGCGAGCGCAGCTGCCAGGCCCAGATGCGGTCGAAGAGCGCGTCGAGCTGCTCGCGCGAATGCGCCGGCTCGCGCGCGAGTGCGGGCGCTGCGGCGAGCAGCGCCGTGGCGAGGCCAAACACGATAAAGCGTCGCATCTCGAGCTCCTTCCCGGCGAGCGGCCCGCTCGGTGCGGCGGGCAGCGGCGCCAAGTCTACCGATCCTGCGCGCGATTGCGCGTCGCGGCGGAACGCGGCCGCGCGCAGTCGATGCGCCGCGCGCGAGGTCGATGGGCCGCGCGCACACTCGATGGGGCGCGCGTGCAGTCGACGGGGCGCGCAGGCTCTCTCGCAGGCTCGGGCACGGAGCGGCACGGGCGCTTGCACGGGCCATGCCGGGCTGAGGCGCTCCGCGTGCGTTACGCTGCGCGCGCGCACGCGAAGGATCCGCGCGTGGACCGCGCGTTGGAGAGATCGAGCTGGAACATCTCAAGCGATGCGCTGCGGCGCTGCTGGTCGCGATCGGCGCGTGGGCGCCCGCGATCGCGCGCGCGAGCGAGAACGCGGTGGACGAGAGCGCGTTCGATCCGAAGCGCCCGCTCGCCGCCGAGCTCGAGCTCAGCGTGCGGGACGGCTTCGAGCTCGCGGCGGTCGGTGACTGCATCATCTCGCGCCCGCTCTCCCACAAGCGCGCGGGCGACCGCGGCTTCGACCGCGCGGTCGAGCTGCTGAGCAGCGCCGACGCGGCCTTTGGCAACCTCGAGACGACGATCCTCGACATCCGCAGCTTCGAGGGTCATCCCGAGTCGGGCGCGGACGACTGGGGGCTGCTTTCCCTTCCCGCGGTCGCGCGCGATCTCGCGGCGATGGGCTTCGACCTGCTCGCGCGCGCGAACAACCACGCGCTCGATTGGGGAGTCGCGGGCATGCGCGAGACCAGCCGCTGGCTCGACGAGGCGGGTCTCGTGCACGCGGGCGTCGGCGACAACCGCGCGCACGCGCGCGCGCCGCGCTACTTCGAGTCCGCGCGCGGGCGCGTCGCGTTGATCTCGTTCGCGAGCAGCTTCAGCCCCGCCGCGGCGGCCACGCCCGCGGTCGGCCAGACGGCGGGGCGACCGGGCCTGAGCGCGCTGCGCGTCGAGCGCGCCGTCGTCGCGCCAGCCGCGATCTTCGACGCGCTCGCCGGCGTCGCGCGCGCGGTGGACGACGCGCGCGGAAACGCTTCGGCGCCGATCGGCGGTGACGCAGCGTCGGGCGGCAGGGGTGCGATGCCGAGCGGCGGTGGCGCAGAGTCGGGCGGCAGGGATGCGATGCCGAGCGGCATTGGCGGCGCATCGAGCGAGACCGCGGCCGGGCCGGGCGAGCGCGCGAGCGAGCTCTCGCTGTTCGGAACGCGCTTCGAACCCGGCGAGCACTTTGCGTACCGCTACGCGATGAACGCGGTGGATCTCGCCGAGATCCTCCAGAGCATCCGGCTCGGCAAGCAGCACGCCGACTTCGCGATCGCGACGATCCACGCGCACGAGCCCGCGTTCGACGAGGATTCCCCGGGCGACTTCCTGCAGCCGCTCGCGCGGCAGGCGATCGACGCGGGTGCCGATGCGTTCATCGTGCACGGCATCCACCATCTCGGCCCGATCGAGATCTACGCGGGCAAGCCGATCTTCTACGGCCTCGCGAACTTCTTCTGGAGCGACGTGCAGGAGCCGCTCGACCCGATCCTCCGCGAGGCGCACGCGGAGCGCGCCGCGAAGGCGTTCACCGATCCGGCGGCCGTGACCGACGCCGACCTCACGGCGCTGATGAATGCGACGGATTTCCGCGACGAGCGCACCTTCCAGACGGTCATCAGCGTGAGCCGTTTCGAGCGCGGTCGCGTCGCGGAGATTCGCCTGCACGCGATCGATCTCGGCTACGGGATGCGGCTCACCGAGAGCGGCGTGCCGCGCGTCGCTCCACCCGCGCAGGCGCGGCCGATCCTCGAGCGCCTCGCGGCGATCTCCGCACCCTATGGAACGAAGATCTCGATCCGCGGCGACATCGGTGTGATTCGCGCCGACGCGCCCTAGCGGTGGAGATCGCGCGGGCTACTGCCAGCCGATCGGCTCGTAGCCGAGATCGCGGAGACAGCGGTCGACGTAGTCGATGTGTGCCTGGCTCGTCGCAGGCCGCTCGAAGAACAGCGCGCTGATCAGCGAGCCCACGAACGCGCCGGCCGCGCCGCTCGCGGCGCCGACCGCGGCGCCGCGCCC
>DASPGF010000052.1:0-2452 GCA_035620755.1 Myxococcota bacterium | reverse complement strand
GCCCATCACCGCCTTCACGACGGCGTCGAGGTCGGCGCGCGGGCGACCGCGCGCACCCTCGAGCAGCGCGGCGCCGCGCAGGCGCTTCAACACCGCGCGCACCGCGTCTGGCGTCGTCGGGACGGTGAGCATCGAGACGTCGCGGAGCACCTCGACGAAGATGCCGCCCGTCCCGAGCGTGAGCATCGGTCCGAACTGCGGGTCGTTGACGACGCCGAGGATCAGCTCGGTGCCGGGCGGAATCATCTGCTGCACGAGCACCTCGGCGCCGAGCCGCTTCTCGAAATCCGCGTAGGCCTCGGAGAGCTCGCCGCGGCCCGCAATGCCGAGCCGCACGCCGCCGCGTTCGGTCTTGTGCAGATCTGCGCAGGTCTTGAGCGCGACGGGAAAGCCGATCTGGTCGGCCGCGGCGAGCGCGCCCGCGAGGCTGTCGGTGCGAACCTCGCGCGTCACGTCGAGGCCGTAGGCGGCGAGCAGCCGCTTGCTGTCGTGCTCGCCGAGCGCGTGCGAGGCCGCGCGCAGCTGCGCGCGCAGCGCCGCGACGTCGGCCGGCCGTGCGGCCGCGCTGGGCTTCGCGGCGGCGCGCGCGTGGCGCTCGCGCTGGAAGCGGCTGTACTCGATGACGTGGCGCGTCGCGCGCAGGCCCGTCTCCGTTCCCATCAGGACCGGTACGCCGATCGCCCGGAGCTCGCCGGCCTGCTTGGCGCTCGTCGCGGCGCTCAGGTGACTCAGGACTGCGAAGGGGTTGCGCAGCCCGCCGAGCAGCGGGCGCACGACTGCCACGTACCAGCAGTCGCGGTCGTCCATCGGCGGGAGGTCGACGGCGAGCAGCGTGATTCCCGTCGAGGGGTCGGCGTCGAGCGCCTGGATGCTGCGCGCGTAGATGTCGTCGGCGCCGTTTCCGGTGCCCCACGCATCGAGCGGGTTGACGGGGTCGAGGCCCGGCTCGAGCAGCTCGCCGAGCGTGCGCTGCGTCGGCTCGGAGATCGGCGTGAACTCGATGCCCTCGGACTCGCCGAGGTCGACGAGCAGCGCGCGCTGCCCGCCGGAATCGAGGATCGCCGACACGTACGGGGTCCGGGTGCGCATGCCCGTCGCGAACAGCTCGAGCGTATCGAGCATCTCGTCGGTCGAGCGCACGCGGCGCACCCCGTAGTGCGCGAACAGTGCGTCGTAGGCGCCGTCCTCGCCCGCGAGCGCGCCGCTGTGCGCGCGCGCGAGCTGCGCGCCGCGCTCGCTGCGGCCGGTCTTCAGCGCCACCACGGGGACATCCCGCTCCGCCGCTTCGAGCAGCGCTTTGCAAAAGGTCTCAGGGTCGCGAACCGTCTCGAGGAACAGGCCGATCGCGCGCGTCGTATCGTTCTCGAGCGCGAACTGCATGTAATCCGACAGGCTCGTCGCGGCTTCGCTGCCCGCGGAGATGATGTAGTTGAACTTCACGCCGCGCTGGTTCTGGAGGAACGCCTCCCAGACCGATCCACTGTGGCAGATCATGCTCACGTTTCCGGTCGGCGTGCTCGGGTTCACGCGATAACCCGACACGGCGAGGCGTTGACACGGCGCGACGAAGCCCATTCCGTTGGGCCCGCACAGCACGATGCCGTGCTGCTTCGCGATCGCCCCGAGGCGATCCTTGAGCGAAGGCTCGCCCTCGACCGGCTCGGAGTAGGCGCTCGCAAAGATCACCGCCGCGCGGATTCCGCAGTCGGCGACCTCCTGCAGCGCGGCGAGCAGGCCTGCGTTCGGCACCGCGAGGATCGCGAGGTCGGGCCGCTCGGGCAGATCGCGCAGCGACGCGTAGCACGGGCGGTCGTAGAGCGATTCGTAGCGCGGATTGACGCCGTAGACGGTTCCGCGGTAGCCGAACTGGCTCACGTTCTGCGCGAGAATGCCGCCGAAGCGATCGGGCTGGCTGATCCCGACGATCGCGAGCGAGCGCGGATGGAGCAGGGGCGAGAGATCCTGCCGGTGGCTGTGCTTCGCGCTGGCGTTCATGTCATGGCCTGTGTGCGAGCTGTGGGGATCGCCGGTCGGTGGCGCGCCGGAGCGGATTCGGCCGCGCTGCGGGATCCATTAGGTAACTCAAGGTCACGTTGACGAGCCAGCGCCTCGCGATATTTTTTTTCGGCACGCTTCCCTTCACAAGGCCGCGCCGTGCGAGGTCGCTCCGATCGAGGAAACGCCGTGCGAGGAAGCGTCGAGCGAAGTGACCGGCTCGCCGCGGGCTCGCCGCGGCCGCTCCGGGGCGACCTGCGCGGGCTCTCGCGCGCGACGCGCGCCCGGCGCATCGCCGGCTCGTGTCTATGCGCGATCGCGCTGCTCCCGATCGCATGTCGCGAGAGCGCCCGCTCGGCGCTGGACGAGATCCGCGCGGCCCGGGCGCGCCATCGCCTCGCGGAGTCGATCGACGCGCTGCGCGGGCGCATGGACGAGGATCCGAGCGATCCCGAGC
>DASPGF010000051.1:0-11079 GCA_035620755.1 Myxococcota bacterium | reverse complement strand
AGCTGCGAGTCGAGCTCGCGCAGCGGCTCGCGGTGGACGTCGCACTCTGGGACCAGCTCGGCTGCCTGTCGCCGATCGAGGTGTTCGCGGTCGATCGCGATGCCTCCTTTGCAAACGCGCTCGGCGAGGCGCTCGCGGGCTCGCTCGCACACGCCGAGAAGATCTGGCCGCGCGGGTCCATCGACGCGCGCGCCGCGCACGCGGTCGCCCAGCAGCGCGCGGAAGCCGAGCTGCGCCGTGCGGCGGGACGACGCGTTTCCGTGTACAGCAGCGACTCGACCGCATGGACGGTCGTCGTCGAGGACGCGCCCGCGCCGCGCGCCGCGCCGCTGCACCGCTTCGTGCGCGTGGTTCCCGTGCGCGACGTCGAGCAGCTGCTCGACGCGCTGCGCCCGCGCGGCGCGCAGCTCGCCGCGGTGGCGATCGAGGGGTTCGGCGCGCAGACGCGACACGTCGCCCACGCGCTCGCTCGCCTCGGCGCCTCGCGCATCTGCGAGCCCGGTGCGCTCCAGAGCCCCCCGCTCTCTTGGCGACGCGCGGGGCGCGGCGTGCTCGCGCCGCTCGCGCGCTTCAGCGACATCGAGCTACCGGCCTGAGTGCAGCCGGGCGAAGCGGCCCGGAGGCGCCCGCTCGACAGATCCGAGCCTCGCCTGCAGGGAGCTCCAACCGGAGCGCAGGCCCCTCGGGGGTCGATCATTTGACCCTAAGTGCTCGAATTAATTAGATAAAAATCAATCGAGAACAATTGTAGTCCGATATTTACAGGACTGGATTGGTCCGATATCCTCGAAGGCGTTTTCGCGCGCCTCGCGCGACTCCAGAGCAGGTGCAGCGTGTTCCGAATCGGTCGTCTCACCGACTACGGCATCGTCGTCATGGCCCACCTCGCCGAGCGCGGCGGCGACGGCTCGCACAACGCGCGCGAGCTCGCCGCGGAGACCCGCCTCAGCGTGCCGGTCGTCAGCAAGATCCTCAAGGCGCTCACGCGCGCGGGCCTGCTGACCTCGCAGCGCGGCTCGAAGGGCGGCTACAGCCTCGCGCGCAGCCCCGGCGAGATCTCCGTGGTCGAGATGATCACCGCGCTCGAGGGCCCCGTCGGCATCACCGAGTGCACGCTCCACCCGGGCGTATGCGCGCAGGAGCCGAGCTGCCAGGTGCGCGATCCGTGGCAGCGAATCAACGGCGCGGTGCGCGCCGCGCTCGACCGGATCACGCTCGCGGATCTCGCTAAGCCGAGCGAGCGCGCGAGTGCGTTCGTGCCGCTGTTCGGCATCGACCGCGTCGCAAACGATGGCCGCGAGCGCGACGCGCGCCGTGCGGACGCGCGCGCCGCTTCGGCCGAGGCATTGGAGTGAAGCGATGACACAATCTTCGGACGCGGTGCTCGAGCGCCTCACGAGCCGCGACTACCAGTACGGCTTCGTGACCGAGATCGATTCCGATGCGGCGCCGCCGGGCCTGAACGCGGACATCGTGCGCCTGATCTCGGCGAAGAAGCGCGAGCCCGAGTGGCTGCTCGCATGGCGGCTCAAGGCGCTCGCGCGCTTCGAGCAGATGCTCGAGAGCGACGCGCAGCCGACCTGGGCAAAGCTCCACTACCCGAAGATCGACTTCCAGCGGATCATCTACTACTCGGCGCCGCGCACCAAGCCCGCGGTCGAGAGCCTCGACCAGCTCGATCCCCAGCTGCTCGAGACCTACAAGAAGCTCGGCATCTCGCTCAACGAGCAGAAACGCCTGCACGGCGTCGCGGTCGACGCCGTGTTCGACAGCGTCTCGGTCGCCACCACGTTCAAGAGCGAGCTCGAGAAGCACGGCATCATCTTCTGCTCGTTCTCCGAGGCCGTCGAGCGCTGCCCGGAGCTCGTCCAGCAGTATCTCGGCTCGGTCGTTCCGATCTCGGACAACTTCTACGCGGCGCTCAACTCCGCGGTGTTCACCGACGGATCCTTCGCCTACATCCCCAAGGGCGTGCGCTGCCCGATGGAGCTCTCGACCTACTTCCGGATCAACGCGGCCAACACCGGCCAGTTCGAGCGGACGCTGCTGATCGCCGACGAGGGGGCCTACGTGAGCTACCTCGAGGGCTGCACCGCGCCGATGCGCGACGAGAACCAGCTGCACGCGGCGGTCGTCGAGCTGATCGCGCTCGACGACGCCGAGATCAAGTATTCGACGGTCCAGAACTGGTACCCGGGCGACAAGGACGGCGTCGGCGGAATCTTCAACTTCGTCACGAAGCGCGGAGCGTGCCGCGGCAAGCGCTCGAAGATCTCGTGGACGCAGGTCGAGACCGGTTCGGCGATCACCTGGAAGTACCCGAGCTGCCTGCTGCAGGGCGATGACTCGGTGGGCGAGTTCTACTCGGTCGCGATGACCAACAACCGCCAGCAGGCCGACACCGGCACGAAGATGATCCACATCGGCAAGCGCACCCGGAGCACGATCATCTCCAAGGGGATCTCGGCCGGCCATGCGAGCAACGCCTACCGCGGGCTCGTGCGCATCCAGCCCGGCGCGAGCGGCGCGCGCAACTACTCGCAGTGCGATTCGCTGCTGCTCGGCGAGCACTGCGAGGCGCACACCTTTCCGTATCTCGAGGTCAAGAACGCGTCTTCGACCGTCGAGCACGAGGCGACCACCTCGAAGATCGGCGAAGACCAGCTCTTCTATTGCCGCCAGCGCGGCCTCTCGGAGGAAGACGCGATCTCGATGATCGTCAACGGATTCTGCAAGCAGGTGCTGCGCGAGCTTCCGATGGAGTTCGCGGTCGAGGCGCAGGCGCTGCTCGGGCTGAGCCTCGAGGGGAGCGTCGGCTGATGTCGGAGCGCGTCCCGATGCTCGAGATCCGCAACCTGCACGCGCGCGCGGGCGGCGCGCAGATCCTCAAGGGCCTCGACCTGGTCGTCGGCAGCGGCGAGGTCCACGCGATCATGGGTCCGAACGGCTCGGGCAAGAGCACGCTCGCGAACGTGCTCGCGGGCCGGCCGTCCGTCGAGGTGACCGAGGGCAGCGTGCTCTACCAGGGGCGCGACCTGCTCGCGCTCGCGCCCGAAGAGCGCGCCAAGCAGGGCCTCTTCCTCGCGTTCCAGTATCCGGTCGAGATTCCCGGCGTCTCGAACGCCTACTTCATGAAGGCCGCGCTCAACGCGGCGCGCGCCGCGCGCGGCGAGGCGGAGCTCGACGGAATGGACTTCCTCGAGCTCGCGCGCCGGAAGATGAAGCTCGTCGACTTCGACGAGGCGCTGCTCAACCGCGCGGTCAACGAGGGCTTCTCGGGCGGCGAGAAGAAGCGCAACGAGATCCTGCAGCTCGCGATCCTCGAGCCGCGCCTCGCGATCCTCGACGAGACGGATTCCGGGCTCGACATCGATGCGCTGCAGGTCGTCGCGAACGGCGTCAATGCGCTGCGCGCGCCCGACCGCTCGGCGATCGTGATCACCCATTACCAGCGCCTGCTCGACTACGTGGTGCCCGACTTCGTGCACGTGCTCGCGGACGGGCGAATCGCGCTCTCGGGCGGCCGCGAGCTCGCCCACGAGCTCGAGAAGAAGGGCTACGGCTGGCTCGAGCTCGAGCCCGCGGGAGCCGCGCAGTGACGAGCCTGGCTGCCGCACGCGAGCGCTACGTGTCGCGCTTTGGCGACTGCGAGGCACAGCTTGCCTCCGCGAGCCCGGGCTGGCTCGCGCCGCTGCGGCGTTCGTCGATCGATCGCTTCGCGGAGCTCGGGTTTCCGACGCGCAAGAACGAGGCCTGGAAGTACACCAGCCTCGCTGCGATCGCGGACGCCGATCTCGATCCGCGGCCCGCGCCGTGCGGCGGCGTCTCGCGCGCCGACCTGCGCGCGTTGCTCGGCGACGACGCGTCGGAGCCGCTCGCGTTGGTCTTCGTCGACGGCGGCTGCGCGCGAGAGCTGTCGCCGGCGCGATCCAGCGCAGACGGCGTGCTGATCACGAGCCTCGCCGGAGCGCTCGGCGCGCAATCCGATCAGGTCCGCCCGCTGCTCGAGCGCGCCGACCTGCTGGACCGGCCCTTCAACGCGCTCAACGGCGCGTTCCAGCGCGACGGTGCGTTCGTGCGCGTGACCGCGGGTGCGCGTCCCGCCGAGCCGATCCAGCTGCTGTTCGTCGCGAGCCCCCACGCGACCGGCCGCGTCGCGAGCCCGCGCAACCTGATCCGCGTCGAGCGCGGCGCGAAGGCGGCCGTCTCGCTGCGCTTCGCGTCGCTGTGCGGCGACGTCTACTGGACCAACGCGGTCACGCAGATCGCCCTCGAAGAAGGCGCCGAGCTCGACCTGATCGTCCTGCAGTCGGAATCCGATCGCGCGTTCCACTTCTCGCTCGTCGACGTGCGGCAGGCGCGCGACAGCCGCTTCCGATCGCATCAGATCGCGCTCGGCGGCGCGCTCGCGCGCGGCGAGATCTGCGTGCGGCTCGACGCGCCCGGCGCCGAGTGCGCGCTCAACGGGCTGTTCGTCGCGCTCGGCGAGCAGCACAGCGACAACCAGACCACGGTGGAGCACGCGCGCCCGCACGGAACCAGCCGCGAGCTCTACAAGGGCATCCTCGGCGACCGCGCGCGCGGCGTGTTCAACGGCCTGGTGCGGGTGCACCCCGACGCGCAGCGCACGAGCGCGCGGCAGTTCAACCCGAACCTGCTGATCTCGGACGACGCGCAGATCAACACCAAGCCGACGCTCGAGATCGGCGCCGACGACGTCCAGTGCAGCCACGGCTCGACGGTCGGCCGCCTCGACGACGACGCGCTGTTCTATCTGCGCGCACGCGGCATCGACGCCGCTGCGGCGCGCCGCATGCTGACGCTCGCGTTCGCGTCGGAGATCGCGCTCGCGATCCCGCAGCCCGTGCTGCGCGCGCAGGTCGAGCGGCAGATCACCGCGAAGCTCGAGCGCAGTCCACTCGAGCGCGATCCGCTCGATCGCGGTCCGCTCGAGCGCAGCCCACGCGGACGGGAGGCGGCATGATCTCCGCAGGAGAATCGCTGTCGGGCGCTGCCGACCGGCGCGCGCGAAGCGGCGAGCGCTTCGATGCGGCGCGCGCGCGGCGCGACTTTCCGCTGCTGCGCGACAGCAAGCTCGTCTACCTCGACAGCGCCGCGAGCGCGCAGAAGCCGCAGTGCGTGATCGATGCGATCGCGAACTGCTACAGCCGCGATTACGCGAACATCCACCGTGGCGTCTACGAGCTCTCCGCGCGCGCGACGGCGAACTTCGAAGCCACGCGCGCGGCCGCGCAGCGCTTCATCGGCGCCGCCGATCCGAGCGAGATCGTGTTCGTGCGAAACGCGACCGAGGCGATCAACCTGGTCGCCGCGAGCTATGGCCGGAGCCGCTTGCGCGCGGGCGACGAGGTGCTGATCACCGCGATGGAGCACCACTCGAACATCGTGCCCTGGCAGATGCTCTGCGAGGAGAAGGGCGCGCGGCTCGTCGTCGCACCGATCGACGATCGCGGCGCGCTGATCCTCGAGGAATTCGCAAAGAGACTGGGCGCGCGCACCAAGATCGTCGCGGTCGCGCAGATCTCGAACGCGCTCGGCACCGTCAACCCCGTGGCGGAAATCGCGAAGCTCGCGCACGAGCACGGCGCGGTGGTCGCGATCGACGGCGCCCAGGCGGTGCCGCACCAGCGCGTCGACGTGTCTCGCATCGACTGCGACTTCTACGCGTTCTCGAGCCACAAGATGTTCGGACCGACCGGCGTCGGCGTGCTCTACGGCAAGCGCGCGCTGCTCGACGCGATGCCGCCCTACCAGGGGGGCGGCTCGATGATCCAATCCGTCACGTTCGAGAAGACGCTCTACGCGGAGAGCCCGATGCGCTTCGAGGCCGGCACGCCCGACATCGGCGGGGTGGCGGGCTTCGGGGCCGCGCTCGACTATCTCGGCGAGATCGGGCTCGCCGCCGTCGAGCAGCACGAGCGCGAGCTGCTCGCGCACGCGACCGCAGCGCTCGCGGAAGTTCCGGGGCTGCGCCTGATCGGCACCGCGCCCGAGAAGGCCGCCGTTCTTTCGTTCACGATCGACGGGGTCCATCCCCACGACGTGGGCTCGATCCTCGATCACGAGGGCATCGCGGTGCGCAGCGGCCACCACTGCGCGCAGCCGGTGATGGCGCGCTTCGGCGTGCCCGCGACCGTGCGCGCGTCGCTCGCGCTCTACAACACGCGCGAAGACATCGACGCGCTCGTCGCCGCGCTGCATACCGTGCGGGAGCTGTTCCGATGAGCGCGGATCTGCGCGAGCTCTACCAGGGCGTGATCCTCGACCACAACAAGCGGCCGCGCAACTTCGGCGAGCCGCCGTGCAGCAACCGGTCCGCGCAGGGAGTCAATCCGCTGTGCGGCGATCAGCTCACCGTCTACCTCAGCGTCGAGGACGACATCGTGAAGGACGTGGGCTTCGAGGGAATCGGCTGCGCGATCTCGACCGCGTCGGCGTCGCTGATGACCGAATCCATCAAAGGCAAGCGGATCGACGAGGTCGAGCGCCTGTTCGAGGGCTTTCGCGAGATGGTGACCGCGGATCGACGCGCGCCGCGCGAGCCCGCGGACCTCGGCAAGCTCGCGGTGTTCTCGGGCGTGCGCGAGTTCCCGATGCGCGTGAAGTGCGCGACGCTCGCCTGGCACGCGCTGCGCGAGGCGCTGCGCGAATCGACCCGTGTCGCGACGACCGAGTGACGGGGAGCGATCCCCGCATCGACCCGACGGAGAAGGTCGGACGGAGAAGCTCGAGGTGGAAGGAACGCGAGCACCGGAAGAGCCGAGCGCGCCGGTGGCGACGCAGCGCCCCGGCGAGCCGGACCGGATCGCGGCGCCGTCTGCGGGCCCGCTCGATCCCCAGCAGATTCGCGAGCGCGTGATCGCCGAGCTCCGCACCATCTTCGACCCCGAGATCCCCGTCAACATCTACGAGCTCGGATTGGTCTACAAGGTCGAGGTCGCAGCCGATGGTGCGACGCAGATCGAGATGACGCTCACCACGCCGATGTGCCCTGCCGCCGAGGAGCTCCCCCCCGAGGTCGAGACCAAGGCGCGCCGCGTGCCGGGCGTGACCTCCGTGAAGCTCGAGCTGGTCTGGAATCCGCCCTGGTCGCCCGACATGATGTCGGACGCGGCGAAGCTCGACCTCGGCTTGAGCTAGCCGCGTGCGGGAACCCGCCTAGCGCCGGCATGCTCGCGCTCAGCCATTTCGGGTTCGTCTGTCTCGGCCTCGTGCTGATCCTGCTCGGCGCCAACCAGAGCGATCTCGCGCGCGAGCTCGGGCTCGACCTCGCGCAGACCGGAATGCTCGCGGCCGCGTTTGCCGCGGGAATGTTCGTCGGCATGGGCGGCGCGGGGCCGCTCTACGATCGCCTGCCGCGGCGCCCGCTGTTCGTCGCGAGCACGCTGCTGACGGGGCTCGCGCTGTTTCTCTTCGGGCCGGGCAACGACTTTCGCGAGTCGCTGCTGCTGTTCGCCGCAATCGGCCTCGGCTCGGGCGCGTACGACACGCTGTTCAACACGTTCGTCGCCGAGCGCTTCGGCGCGCGCTCCGCGCGCCCGATGGCGCTGCTCCACACCGGCACGGCCGCGGGCGCGATTCTCGGACCGCCGCTCGTCGCTGCGCTCGCGAGCCGCTGGCACTGGGCGCTGTCGTTCCACGCGGTCGGCGCCGCCCACTGCGCGCTCGCGCTCGCGGCGGCGTGCGCGCCTTGGCCGCAGGCGACGCGTGTTCGTGTGGATGAGAGCGAGCCCGCGAGCGCGATCCTCTGCAGTGCGATCGTCCCGTTCGTCGTGGTCATTTTCGCATATCTCGGCCTCGAGGCCGCGATGGCGGCCTTCGCGGTGCCCTTCGCGACCGAAGGCCTCGCGCTCGACGTCGTCCACGGCCAGGCCGCGATCAGCGGCATGTGGTGCGGCCTGCTAGCGGGCCGGATCGGAACGCTCGCCGTGCGCGGGAACCTCGACGCGCGCGTGCTGATCGGCTCGGGCATCCTGTGCGCGGCGGCGATCGCGATCGGCGCCTCGCTCGGCGCGAGCCGCGTCTCGATCTTCTACCTCTACTTGTGCATCGGCTTCGCGCTCGGCCCGGTCTTTCCGGTGGCGCTCGCGCTCGCGGGTCAGCGCTTCCCGCACGCGCTCGGCTCGGTGATCGGGCTCGCGGCGGGCGCGGGCTCGCTGGGCTGCTTCGCGGTTCCGTGGCTCACGGGGGCGCTCGGCGACGCCTACGGAATCGCGTTCGCGGTGAAGTGGCTCGGCGTCTGGGCGCTCGCGATCGCGGTCGGCGGTGCGATCATCCTGCGCGGCCGCGCGCGCGCTCGCGAGCTCGGCGGGCTCAGCGGGTGAGGGTTCGCGGCGCGCTGCTGCTGCTCGCGGCCGGAATGGGATACGCGATGTGGGATCGAATCGTCGAATCGATGATCTTCCAGCCGACGCGCGGCGTCTCGATCACACCGCAGCAGCTCGGAATTCGCGCGCACGAGGTCTTCATCGCGACCGAGGATGGCGTCCGGATCCACGCCTACTACCTGCCCGCAGCACGCGGGGATCGCGCGCTGCTGTTCCTCCACGGCAACGCGGGCAACGCCTCACAGCGGCTCCCCAACGCGCACGAGCTGCAGCAGCTCGACTGCAGCGTGCTGCTGCTCGACTACCGCGGCTACGGGCTGAGCGAGGGAACGGCGAGCGAGGCCGGCGCCTACGCGGATGCGCGCGCGGGTCTGCGCGAGCTGATCGAGCAGCGCGGCCACCCCGAGCGACGCATCGTGGTGTTCGGTCGCTCGCTCGGCGCGTCGGTCGCGGTCGATCTCGCGCAGCGCCGCGCGCTCGCGGGCTTGATCCTCGAGGGCAGCTTCCCGTCGATCGCAGACATCGTGGCGCGCGGACCCGTTGGCGCGCTGCTCGGGGCGCTCGCGGGCCGGCGCTTCGACTCCCGCGCGAAGATCGCGCAGCTGCGCGCGCCGCTGCTCTTCTTCCACGGCGATCGCGACGAGGTCGTCGACCGCGCGCTCGGGCTCGAGCTGTTCGCGCACGCTTCCGAGCCCAAGGCGTTCGAGACGGTTTCCGGTGCGGGGCACAACGACGTCACGGCGGTCGGCGGCCGCGGCTACTTCGAGCGCATCCGGCGCTTTCTCGACGAAGTCGCGCCGCTCTGAGCGCTGCCGGCGCGTTCTCGACGAGATCGCGCCGATCCGAGCGCAGCGGGTGCGTTCTCGATGAGATCGCGCGGACCTGAGCGCCTCCAGCAGTATCTCGATCGAGTCGCGCTGATCGCGCAGCGCGCGATCAGCGCAGCCAGGTGCGGCGCAGGATCTCCCAGACCAGCGCGCCGGCGATCATCGCGAGAAAGATCACGACGAGCTTGGGCAGCTCGGAGACGGTCCAGAACAGCACGTCGAGCGACGTCGACTCGACGTTCTGCAGCACGATGATCGCGAGCAGCGCGAGGCCAACGCCCTGCGCGAGGCCGCGCGGATGGCCGGCGATCCAGCTCGCGCAGCGGCGCCAGGCGGGCTCCGCAGCCGACGCCGACTCTTCTCGCTCGGACTCCATCGATCGCTCCCGATGCACTCGACCGTGCCGGACACTACCACGAGCCCACTCCGCGCGCCGATCGCGCGAGACGGCGAATCGCGGCCGGCGGAGTTACCATCACCGGCCGCTGCGGCGGTGCGCGGCTGGGGCCCCGGGAAATTCGCGGAGGAATCGTGAAGCGCTGGGAGTGCCAGATCTGCGGCTTCGTGTACGAAGAGGCCAAGGGCCTGCCCGCGGAAGGCATCGCGCCGGGCACGCGCTGGGAGGACATCCCGGACGACTGGGTGTGCCCCGACTGCGGCACCGCCAAGAGCGAGTTCGAGATGATCGAGATCGGACCCTGAGTCGAGGCTCGAAGGGAGGTCTCCGGTGGCTTCCGCATCCGCGTTCGCGCTTCGAGATCCGCAGGGCGCGCTCTACCACGGCGGCGCGCTCGCCTACGCGCTTCTCGCCTACGCGCTCGGCCTGGCCGGCCTGCTCCACGACAGCTGGCTCGTGAACCTTCCTGCGACGCTGCTGCTCGCGCACGGCATGACGATCGCCGCCTACATGGTCCACGAATGCGGACACAACACCGTGTTCCGCGACAACGCCGACAACGCGCGGCTCGGGAAATTCCTGATCTGGATCTGTGGCGCGGCCTACGGCACCTACGAGGACATCCGCTACAAGCACTTCCGGCACCACGTCGACGTCGACGACGTGGTCTGGTTCGACTACGCGCGCTTCTTCGAGGAGCACCCCGTCGTGCTGCGCGTCGTGCGGGCGCTCGAGTGGTGCTACATCCCCGCGCACGAGCTGTTGATGCACGGGATCATGGTCTTCGGCTCGTTCGTGATCCCCGAGCGCCGAAGCCAGCGCGCGCGCAACCTCGCGGTGATCGCAATCCGCGGCGGCGCGTTCTTCGCGCTGCTCTGGTTCTTCCCGAAGGCCGCGCTGCTCTACGCGATCGCCTACATGATGATGTTGACGGTGCTGCGCTTCATGGACGGCCTGCAGCACGACTACGGCTACCACCTCACGCTGTTCTCGAAGGAGCCCGCGCCGCGCAAGGGCGACTACGCGTTCGAGCAGGAGCACACCTTCAGCAACCCGCACTCGCTCGGTCACGAGTGGCTGAATTGGCTCACGCTCAACTTCGGCTTCCACAACGCGCACCACGCCAAGCCGATCACGCCGTGGTGGCGGCTTCCCGCGCTGCACCGCGAGCTGTTCGGCGACGACCCGGCGCTCGTGATTCCCCTCAAAGCCCAGCTGGCGATCTTTCACGAATCGCGCGTGTCGCGGATCGTCGATGGCGACGCCGCGCGCGACGGTGAGAACCCCGAAAGCTGGGGTGCGGGCTTCCTGCGCGCCGCGCGCGAGGGCCGCGTGAGCAGCGGGAACGCCGCTTCGTTCCTGACCTCCTTCTGAGCACGCGCGTGCCGCCGACCGATTCGAAACCCGCCTCAGCGAGCGCCCCCGCGAACGTGGGGCCGACCGATTCAGAACCCACGTCAGCGACGGTCTCCGCGAACGTGGGGCCGACCGTTAGGCGGACCGTTCC
>DASPGF010000050.1:0-9284 GCA_035620755.1 Myxococcota bacterium | reverse complement strand
TCCCGCGCTCGGGCGCGGCGCCCGCGCCGCGCCCGCCGCGCAGCAGGCCGGTTGCCGCGAATGCCTCCTCGAGCAGCGCCTTGACGTCGGCCTCCCAGAGAAAGGAGATGTGGCTGCCGTGGTACCAGGCGACGCGCGGCCTCTCCCAGTGGTGCCAGAGGTCGTGCGCGTGATCCGGCGCCGCGAGCTGATCCGCGAGCCCCGCGAACACGAAGCGCCGCTCGTGCGGGATCTGCGGCGCGAGCGCGAGCGGCGAGATCACGCGCAGCAGCCGCTCGATCTCGGAGAACGGGAGGCCGACGCGCAGCGCCGCGCGCTCGACGAAGCCCGGCAGGTGCGCGCGCAGCAGGCGCATGAAGTCGGTCGTGGGGATGCCGACGACCGCGCAGTCGAGCCCGCGCTCGAGAGAGGCGAGCAGCGCCGTCGTGTAGCCCCCGAGCGAGAGGCCGTAGACGCCCACCGCGGGCGCGCCCTGCGCGCGCAGCCAGCCGACGAGCCGCCGCACGTCCCAGACGGCCTGCGCCTGCGCGTGGATCGTGTCGATGAAGTCGCCCGTGAAGAAGCCGTCTCCACCGCGCCGGCCCACGCGCCGCGGCCCGTGCAGCGGCATCACGGGGATCGCGACGTTGAGGCCGAGCGTGCGGTGCAGCCAGCGCACGCGGAAGCCCGCGAAGTCGATCAGCGCGTGGCCCATCCGGTAGCCGGGAATGCACACGAGCCATGGGCGCGCGCGCCCCGGGTGCTTGAGGAGCCGCGCGTGCGCGCTGCGGTTGGCCGCGTAGCCGAGCCAGCGCGCGCGGCCGGGCTCGCCCGCATGCGGCTCGTAGCCGCTCTCGAAGCGCAGGTGGCGGTGCGGCAGCCAGTGCGAGCGCAGCTCGTCGACGCTCGCGATCTCGAGCGCGGGCGGGTTGCGGTGATAGCTCGCGGGATCGTCGAGCCAGCCGCGGCGCGAAAACAGCGCGAGCGCGTCGCGCAGCTCGCGCGCCATGCGCCGGTGATCGCGCAGCGACACGAAGCTCGCGGAGAGGATCTCCGTGGTGAAGAAGAACTCGTCGAGCGCGACCTTCGAAGCGAGCGCGAAGCCGCGCTGCCGCGGCGGCAGGTCGGGCGGGTGCGGCTGGCGCAGCCGCTCCGCGAGGCGCGCGCCGAGCACCACGGGCGCCGCGCCCGAGCGCAGCGCGAGCTCGAGTGCCTCGCCGATCCGCCCGAGCGGACCCGAGCGGCCCGATGGACTCACGATGCTGTCACCCCCCGCTCGCCGCGGCGCGATCTCGGCGCCCCGATGCGGCGATCGACTGCGCGTTGCGCGGCGCTCAGCGCGCCTGCGCGGCGGTCTGGAGCTCGCCGAACGACGACTCGATCGAGCGCGCGAGCACCGGCAGATCCGGCACGAGATCCCAGTCTCCGATCAGGCCGAAGCACACCTTGCCGCAGTAGCTCATCACCGCGATCGCGAGGCCCTGCTTCACGAGCAGCGGAATCTGCGGGTAGACGGCCTCCAGCCGCGCCCCGAGAAGATACAGCGGCCGCTGCGGCCCGGGCACGTTCGTCACGACCAGGTTGTAGAGCCGCACCGTCGAGGCGAGCCGCATCGCCCAGAGCGTGAGCTGATCCGAGCCGCTCCAGTCGGAGAAGCGCAGGAACAGATCCATCCCCTGCGCGGCCTTCGACTCGCGCAGCTGGCGCGTCTCGCTCCTCACCGCGGCGAACTGCGCGAGCGGGTCGGGCTCCGAGATCGGCAGCCGGATGAACCACGCGGAGACGCGGTTTGCGAGCCCGTGATCCTCCTCGCCGCGGCGCATGCTCACGGGCACCACCACGCGCAGCTCGAGGTCGTCGAGCGCGACGCGGCGCTTGCCGAGGAAGCGCCGCATCGCGCCCGTCGCGATCGTGAGCAGCACGTCGTTCACGGTGCCGTCGAGCCGCTTCTTCACGCCCTTGATCGCCGCGAGGTCGAGCGTGCACCAGTCGACGCGACGGTGTGTACCAATCGGCTGGTTGAAGGGCGTGCTCGAGGGCACGCGCAGGCCCGCGTCGAGCGCCTGCCAGATGGCGAGCGCGCCATCGGCGAGACTCGCAGCGGCTCGCCTCGGGTGGCGCAGCGAGTCGCGCAGCGCGCGCAGCGCCGCGAACGGCACGCCCGCGGCGCGCTCGATCTCATCGGCGGCGAGCGCGAGCTTGTGCGGCGGCGGCTGCGGCTGCCAGTGCGGTGCGTCCTCGATGGCCTTCTCGGGCGTCGCGCCGAGCAGCGCGTACATCAGCGCCGTGCCCGTGATGCCGTCGGCCATGCTGTGGTGCACCTTCGACACCAGCGCAAAGCGATCGCGCGCTAGCCCCTCGACGAACCAGATCTCCCAGAGCGGCTTCTCGCGGTCGAGCTGCTGCGAGAGCACGCGGCCCGCGAACTCCTTGAGCTGCTCGTCGCTGCCTGGCGCGGGCAGCGCGGTGTGGCGCACGTGGTAGCTCAGGTTGAAGTGCGGGTCGTCGACCCAGATCGGATGGTGCTGCAGCGGCGTGAACTGCAGCCGCTTGCGGTAGCGCGGCAGCAGGTGCAGCCGCGACGCCACGTAATCGCGCAGCCGCTCGATATCGAGCCCGCCGTCCGGCTTGCGCAGCGGCCCGGCCTCGAAGATCGCCACCGCCGACACGTGCATGTGCGTGCCGGGGCCCTCGAACAGGATGAACGAGCTGTCCTGCGCGCTGAGCCGCTCGTAGCTGCGGGCTGCCATCCGGTCCTCTCTCGCGACGGCCGAGTATAGCCCGGTCGTCGCTCGCGAAGGGCGCGGGAAAACCCTCGCTCGGCGAGTTGCGAATTGCGGCGCGGAGGCCCGCGCTGCGCGCGGCAGACCCGTTGCTTCCGACGCGGGTTGTTGCAGAGTAACGCCGTGTCGCTCGCGAATCCGGTGGTCGTCGTTCCGGGCATCACGGCCTCGAGCCTGCGCGACGCCTATCCCGTGTCACCCGAGAGCGTCTGGTCGACGCTGCTCAACCACTCGTATCGGCGCGTGGGCCTGCATCCCGACGACCTGCGCTTCGAGCTCGTCGAGCCCGCGCGCGTCGTGCCCGAGGCCGTGTTCCGCGTCCCCTACGAAGAGCTGATCCTCGAGCTGCGCCACAACCTCAGCGAGAGCGAGGACCGGCCCGTTCCGGTGTTCCCCTTCCCGTACGACTGGCGCCAGCCGCTCGAGCGCATCGAGCCCGAGCTCGAGGCATTCGTGCAGGAGGTGATCGACCGCACGCGCCTGCTGCGCCACTACGCGGCCGACGACGCGTGGATCGCGCAGCCGCGCGCGAACCTCGTCGGCCACTCGATGGGCGGCCTGCTGATCACCGGCTACCTGCAGCGGCTGGGCAAGAGGGCGCCCGTCGAACGCGTCGCCACGCTCGCGACACCGTTTCGCGGCTCCTACGAAGCGCTGATCAAGGTGCTCACGGGCACCGCAAGCCTGAGCCCGCTCGAGCCCAACTCGCGTGAGCGCGAGGCCGCGCGCCTCACGCCCGCTCTCTACTACCTCGTACCGAGCTTCGAGCGCGCTATAACGGCCGTGCCGTCGGGTGAGGTCGTCGACGTCTTCTCCGCGGATGCGTGGCAGCGCGGCGTGCACGAGACGCTCGCGGAGTTCATCCGCCTGCAGGGTGTCGATCCGCCGCGCGCGAAGCGGGAGCTGCTGGAGCACGCGCGTGCGCTGCTGCAGGGAATGCTCGACGGTGCGCGCGCCTACGCGCAGCGCATCGCGGGCTTCGAGCCGCGCGGCGCGGGCCTCGCGCGGTCCGCGTGGCTCGCGATCCTCGGCATCGATGCGCGCACGCGCGTGAGGCTGCAGGTGCACCGCAGCAGGGCAGGGGTGCGCTACGAGCTCTCCGGCGACGATCGGATGAACGAGTGGAGCGGCGGCGACCCGTTCAACACCGGCGACGGCACCGTTCCGCTGAAAGGCGCGATCCCGCCATTCCTGCCGCGCGAGAGCCTCGTCTGCGTGCGCCCGGACGATCTCGGCTACTGGGAGCTCGGCGACCGCGGCCTCGAGGGCGTCGTCGGCTGGCACGGCACCATCCCGAAGTGCAACCTCGTGCACCGGCTGCTCGTCAAGCATTTCAAGGGAGAAGACGCCCGGAGGGATCGCAGCGTCTGGGGGACGCCGCTGCCCGGGATTCGGGTCGAGAGCTGGCAGCCGCCGATCGAAGGGCTTCGTATCAAGGGTTGAAGCTTGGTAGTGTGGGTCGTATGAAGCTCGCCGCGATCGACATCGGCTCGAACGCCGTCCGCTTCCAGGTCTCCAGCGTCCTGGAACGGGAGGATCGCATCCTGTTCAAGAAGCTCGAGTACGTGCGGTTTCCGCTGCGCTTGGGGCACGATGTGTTCGGCACCAACCGGATCGGCCCGGCGAGCATCGAGAAATTCAAGAAGCTCATGCGGGCCTACAAGCTGCTCGTCGAGCTCTACGAGGTCGACGCCTTCATGTTCTGCGCGACGTCGGCGATGCGCGAATCCGAGAACGGGCGCGAGCTGGCTCGAGAAGTGAAGGAGGAGCTCGGCGTCGAGATCCAGATCATCGACGGAGAGCTCGAGGCCGAGCTGATCCAACGCGCGATCTCCACGTTCCTCGACGACGAGGTCTACCTGCACATCGACGTCGGCGGTGGAAGCACCGAGCTGAACCTCTTTGCCGGCGGGAAGAAGGTCGAGACCTGCTCGTTCAAGCTCGGCTCCGTGCGCGTGCTCGAAGGCCGCGATTCCCCGGGCTCCTGGAAGGACATGGAGAAGTGGATCGACGGGAACGTTGCGAAGGGCCTCGGGTCGGTCACCGCGGTGGGCACGGGCGGAAACATCAGCAAGCTCTTCGAGCTCTCGGGGACCAAGCCGGGCAAGCTCATGTCGCTCAAGAAGCTGATCGAGACGCGCGAGCGGATCGAAGCGCGCAGCATCGACGAGCGCATCAGCGTGCTTCAGATGAACCCCGACCGCGCCGACGTGATCGTCCCGGCGAGCAACATCTACATCCGGGTGATGGAGTGGGCGCGCGCCAAGCAGATCCTCGTGCCGGAGGTGGGCTTGAAGGACGGGATCCTGCTCCACCTCTTCGAGAGCAATCGCCCGCGCAAGAAGATCGACTTCGTGAACGCCGCGGATCAATCCCTCGGCAGGAAGACGACGCGCGTTCAGTGACCCACCGAGTCCGGCCGAGTGGCGCTCGCCCGCGGTGACCCAGCGTCGAGGGAGCGTGGCTTCTTGCGCGCTCCGGGCCTCGAGCCGAGAAGCGCACTCGAAAGGAACGCGCCGTAGGTCCTCAGGATGCGCGCGGGCCCCCAGTGCTCCTTTCGAAAGCGCAGCGACGCGATGCCCGCATCCGAGCCGCCGTTGAAGAACGCATACTGATGCATCAGCGACTTCGCAAAGCGCTGGAATACGGTTTCCGATAGACCGCGGAGCCGCAAGTTCTTCTGGTTCAGAATCAGAAATGTGTCTTCCTCGAGAGGGAGGCCCGCCATGTAGCCGACCGGCTCGCCATTCAAGTAATAGATCCTTCCCTGCAGCGGAATCTGCGCAAGGCTTCGCAGCGACTCGGTCGCCGAAGCGTGGTCATCCCGCAGGTTTCGGTAGAAGCTCGGGGAGGCTTCAGCGTGCTCTCGGAGTCGGGAGATCTTCTCCCGCGTCCACTTGCGAATGATCGTCTCCGCGTCGGACGCGCGGTTGGCATCCAGCTCGCGCTCTTCGAGATCTCCAAATTCCCTGCCGAAGGAACGCACGTTATGGCGATGCGGCTTCAGGCGTCTCCCGTCCATCCGTTCGATGTCGGCGGAGCGATAGATGTAGTTGTCATCGTCGGGGGTCGGAAACACCCGCGCCCCGATGGCCCCGAACGAGCGCGCCCATTCCTCGTTGAGCAGGAAGACATACACGCCATCGAGATGGAAGCCTCGCTCGTCTTCACGCTCGAGGGCTCGATGGCAAGACTTCATCTGCTCCAGCAGCACGGCCGGGGAATCCGCCAACGGAAGCGGCGGCCCGTACAGCGCTTGCTCGCTCTCGAGGCTCCAGCCGACGAGAAACCGCAGGTCCGAGCCGACGTGCGTCTTGATGCCCATCTCCTTGCGCGTCAGGTAGGAGAGGTAGGCGCTGAGCTGTGAAGGCGGGTCGTGCATGCAGGCGAGCTCCCGCTCGAAGCGAGGCACGTCGGAAAGCTCGATTTCCCGCAAGGCTCGTGACAAGGCTCGAACTCCAGCTCGCCCCGATGGTACCCGCAATCGCCGGCTCACCCCAAGAGCCCACTGCGCCTCGTTGTCCCGCGAAGCGATGTGCGCGATCTTGTGCCCGATTCGCGAGAGCGAGCGCGCGAGGTCACCGCCGTGGACCAGACCCGAAATTCCGCCGAATTCCTGGACATCGTCTACGCAGACTATACGAATGACGAGATCACGAATGTGCAGATCGATTTCATCTCATCGAAGATCCGCGAGCGCTCGAGGATCCTCGACATCGGCTGCGGGACCGGGAGACATGCGATTCCCCTCGCGAGGAGAGGCTTCGACGTCGTCGGGCTGGACAGCACGAAGGCGATGCTCGACGAGTTGGCGACGAAGGCCGATCGCGCCCGCGTCAAGGTCGACCTGCGCTACGAGGACATCCTCAGCTACTCGGCGATCGACGGAGAATTCGGCGCTGCCATCTGCTTCTGGAACAGCTTCGATCAGATCGCCGTCGATGCGCAGAGGGGCCGGATCTTCTTCCAGACCGTCTACCGATCACTCGCGCGCGGCGGAACGCTGATCCTGGAGATCAGCAACCCCAGCTCGTTCGATCCGAACACGTTCTCCCATCGCTCGACGGTCGAGCGGAACGGGCAAACCTACGAGACGATCTACACCCTGAAGAACTACGACGACGTCGAGAAGACGACCGTGGGAAACGAGCTGATCGTCGTGAGGAAGCAAGGCGAGATCGTCAGGCGCGTGAGCTCCGACTTCGTGCTGCGATGGTGGGAGAAAGACGAGGTGGCCGATCTCGCTCGAGCCTGTGGATTCGAGCGCATCGAGATCTATGGCGACGACTACGATCCATTCGACGATGCGAGCGAGACGATGCTGTTCGTGATGACGAAGGACGCTGAATACCCGGTGGCCCAGGCCAGAATCGAACTGGCGACACCTTGATTTTCAGTCAAGTGCTCTACCAACTGAGCTACCGGGCCACCGAGCGGCGAAGTTAGCCGGTCGACTGGGGCGGGGCTAGCGGACGGGTGGGCGCTCAAGTACCTCATCGCGGGCGCCGATTTCGCCCGAGATCGATGGGCGTTTCTCCCGAGGGCCGCGCGGGCGTTACATCGCGGCGGGAAAGGAGCCGCGCGGTTGGAAACCAACGCGTACATCGGCGAGATCATCGCGAGCCTCGTATACCTGGTCGTGGGCTTGCGGCTGTTCGCGCTGAGCCGGCGCACGCGGGGGACGCCCGAAACGCTGCTCGCGCTGAGCTTCCTCGCCTGGACCTCTGCATTCGCGTTCTACAACATCCCGTACGCGTTCGTGGAAGACGAGGAGCGGATCGCACCCTTCTTCTCCTACGGCTCGCTGACGTGCCTCGGTGTGGGAAACGTCGTGTTCGCGGTCTTCATCCGATCGACGTTTCGCGGCCGCGAGCGCTGGGCGGGCGCGCTGCTCGCGGTGATCTGTCTGAGCGCGGTGGTCGGGCTGATCGGCACGGGCTGGGTCGGAGACTGGGAAGGCGAGGGGGTCTTCACCAATCCGTTCTACTGGAGCGAGTTCGTCGGGAGCTTCGCGCCCTCCGTCTGGATGGCGGTCGAGGGCTTCGTGCACCACTTCAAGGCGCGCCGACGGTTCGCGCTCGGCCTCTGCGACGCGATGATGTGCCACCGCTTCCTGCTCTGGGGCATCGCGGGCGCGCTGTGGATATTTCTCGAGCTCGTGATCGCCGCGCAGGATCACGCCTACTCGATATTCGGTCGCCCCTCGACCTGGCTCGGAATCGGGAACGCGCTGCTCGAGATGGCGCCGATCGCAATCGTCTGGCTCGTGTTCTTCCCGCCCCGCGCCTACCGGCGCTGGGTGGAGCGCGCGGCGCCCGCGGCGCCTGCTTGATTCTCCGCGGCACCCGAGCCGACTCGAAAATATTCCTGCAACGATGCGACCGCGCGCGTGGAACCGGTGTCCATTGCGCCGGACGACCCGACACGTCGTCCGCAAGCCGGCCGGATGCACGTACAGGTCGTGTGCGCAGGCGGCGTCGACTTGATCGAGCGAGCGCGCTCGCGCTGCGCGCGCGCCGCAGGAGGATCGTCATGTCGCGCTATGCAAGGGGTATTCTCGCGCTTCTGTCGCTGGCCAGTCTGCTCGTGAGTGCGGGCGCAGCACTGGCGGCCGACAAGCTCGAGTGTGCGATCTATCAGAACGGCAAGAAGACCACGAAGCTCGTCGCGAGCAAGGACGAATGCACGAAGATGCACGGCCACGTCGTCGAGGCCGCGTCCTCGAAGCCGAAGACCCCGTAGCTCCGCGCGCGAGCGAGGTGCGCCCCCATGCGCCTCGCTCGCCCCGCCCGAGTCGGGCCGATCGCGATGCTCCCGTCGTGAGGATCGCCGCCGCAAGCGGAACGGCGGCCAGCGCCCGACTCGGGCCTTCCGCTCGCGCGGCGACGCTCGGCGCGCCCAGTGATTTGGCGCATCTGGCATTCGCTGCGGACGGTGATCTTCGACACAACCCGGTGACCGCACGCAGAAATCAAGATCTCCGCAACAGTCGGCGGTTTTTCGACACACCGCAGAATTCCTGAGAGACCGCGATCGCTTGGCGCCGGGATGGCGTTTGATTGCGAGCCGCATGGGGCCGGACAGCCTCAGCGCTCCGTGCCGAATCGTGCGGATTGGTGACCGCGCGCACCGCTTCGATCTTGAATTCTTCTGATATTGCGACCGCACCGGCACCGCTGCGGCGGGGAATCGGTGCTGCAAATTGCGAACCGCTCGAGGGGCTGTTCGCAGATCCGTCGGCGGCGCGCACAGGTCGTGCGCGCCCGGCGGCGGATCGCATCCGTTGCGCCGTCGGCCTCCGACTTCGGCGCAGGAGGGAATCGAGGATGTCGCAATTCGCAAAACTGTGTCTGTCCGTCCTGGCGTTGGCTGGCTTCATGGTGGGTGCGGGTGCGGCGCTGTCCGCCGACGAGAAGGTCGAATGCTCCGTGATGGAGAATGGCAAGCCGACGACGAAGCTCGTCGCCTCGCGCGACGAGTGCAAGAGGCTCGGCGGCAAGGTGATCGAGCCCGTCTCGTCCG
>DASPGF010000049.1:0-3421 GCA_035620755.1 Myxococcota bacterium | reverse complement strand
CGCTGCGGGTCGGCTGTGACGCCGCTCGCTCGCTCGCTCCGCGCCGCGCTGGCCGCTTTGGGCGCGCTCGCTGCGGCCGCGACCTCCGCGGGCGCGGCGATCCCGAACGCCGAGAAGATCGCCGCGGCGGTCGCGGAGACGAACCTCCACTCGGGGCGCACCGCGCCGATCCTGCTCGAGGTCTCGCTCGAGCTCGAGGCCGGGCAGCCCGCGGTCGCGGGCGTGCTCGCGAGCCACCCGACCGGCCTCGCGCGGCTCGAGCTGCGCGCGCCGAACGGCTCGGTCGAGCGCCACCTGCTGCAGGGCGACGCCTACACGGCCAGCCGGGACGGGCAGCTGCTCGATCACCCCCATCCCTTCCTGCCGCCGCTCTTCCTGCTGCAGGCGCAGTCGGGCGCGGCGTTCCAAGCCGCGCTCGCGAGCTACGGCGTTGCGTCGGACGAGGTGGTGCTCGGCCGCGTCGGCGAGCGCGACTGCTACGTGTTCGGCGGGCGGCTGCCGCGCAGCGCCGAAGGAGAGGAGCGGAGACTCCCGTCCGTGTGGGTCGACATGGAGAGCTACCAGATCGTGCAGGTGGACCACGCGGGCGGCGTGCGCTTCCGGTTCGGGCCGATGACGGTGTTCGAGGGCATCCAGGCGCCGAGCTGGATCGAGGTGAGCGCGCCCGACCAGCCCGCCGCGCGCCTCGAGGTGGTGCGCGTCGCGCCCGCGAACGCGCCCGCGGCGGCGTTCGGAACGGATTGGCTCACCGCGTCGGGCGATCTCTGAGCGCGCGCCCGCGCGCTTGAATTTTTTTCATTCTTCGCAATTCAGGACTAATGGAACTCGGCAGATATACCGAACCGTCCTCCCGAGGTTCGGCCGGGCCGAAATGCCCATCGCACGGGCGGGCTTCGGATCGCGGACTTCACATTGCCGAGGCGGCGGCTCCAGCTGGGGGGCTGGAGGCGGGCGCGCGGCCGACGTCGGAGGATCCGCAGTGGCATCGAAGCAGCAGCTGAAAGTTCTCGTCGTCGATTGCGACGAGGGAAGCAACGTACAGATCAAGGACATCCTCACCAGCGAAGGTCATCAGGCGGAGGTGCGAAACGATCCCGAGCAGGTCGTCGACGCCGTCAAGCAGGGCCGCTTCCAGATGGTGATCCTCGACGTGTCGCCGCCCGAAGCGCGCGGCATCAAGCTGCTCGAGCGCATTCGGAGCGCGGATTCGGACATCTGCGTGATCGCGATGACGGGGCTGCCGACGGTCGAGGCCGCGGTCCGCACGCTCAAGAGCCAGGCTTTCGACTATCTCCAGAAGCCGATCGAGCCCGACGAGCTGCGTGCGGTGATCCAGAGCGCGATCCGCGAGAAGGGGCTGCTCGTCGATCTCGAGACGCGGCTCAACCAGGTGGTCGGCGCGCGGCTGCGCGAGAAGCGCGGCGCCGCGCAGCTCACCCTCAAGCAGCTCGCGAATCGGACCGGGCTGTCGGTGAGCCTGATCTCGCAGATCGAGCTCGGCAAGAGCGCCGCCTCGATGTCGACGCTCCACAAGCTCGCGACTGCGCTGCAGGTTCGCATGACCTACTTCTTCGAGACCGTCTGAGCCGCGCGGCTCGCGCTCGATGGCTGGGGCTGGCGCGCGGCGGGTGCGAGACCGCCCGCCGCGCGTGCCGGCCTCAGCTGCTGTGCGCGGGCTTGACGGTGAGCACGGGGCACGGCGCCTTCTGCACCACGCGCTCCGCGATGCTCCCGAGCAGCAGGTGCTTGATGCCCGACAGGCCGTGGGTGCCGATCACGATCAGGTCGGCGCCGATCTCCGCGGCCTGCTCGACGATCGCGGTCGCCGCGTAGCCCTCGCGCACCACGGATTCCACGTCGCGGCCGCTCGCGCGCAGCTCGGCCTCGTAGCGCGCGAGAGACTGCTGGGCCTCGGCCTTGACGTTCGCCCAGTAATCCGGCGGCAGATACGCGCCCTCGAACTGCTGAAACTCGACGGGCAGGTGATAGGCGTGAAAGAGCACGAGCTTGCTCTTGTGCTCGTCGGCGAGGTGGGCCGCCCACTCGATGACCGAGCGCGCGCTCTCGGAGAAGTCGATCGGAATCAAGATGGTGCGGATCTCGATGGCCATGCGGGAAGCCTGCCACTCGAGCGGCGACTCCGTCCACTACTATTTGACGCGCGCGGGGCGCCGTCTTACCGTGTCGCGCCTGCGGTGATGACCGAGCGGATCGCGGGGCCGCAGCTCCGCCGCGCAGCAGCCCGTCGGGCGGCTGCACCGGTTGCCGCAGTTCGTGGGGCCGTAGCTCAATTGGGAGAGCGCCGCGTTCGCAACGCGGAGGTTGGCGGTTCGATCCCGCTCGGCTCCACCAGCATCCGACGCGGGTCCGCGGATTCGACGGGCCCAGACGGCTCGGCGACGCGCCGGGCGGCGTGCCGCGAGCTCTCTGCGAACGCGTTCGCAAATTCGGGACCCGCTCCGATGCAGCGCCGCGCCGAGCGGCTCTATGCTCGAGAGACGCTCGGGCGCGTCCGGACCCGGCTCGCAGCGAGGGCTCGGCGCGCCGGGGAATCCGAGGGGGCGTGTGAACGCGATTCCCGCCATCGTCGCCGCGGGCGACCGGCGCGCCGCGAAGGCCGTGCACGGCCAGAGCAAGGTCTACCTCGAGCTCGGCGGCCGGGCGCTCGTCGCGCACGTGGTGATCGCGCTGCAGCAGGTTCCCGAGGTCGCCGAGGTCTGGGTCGTCGGCAACGAGAAACGGCTGCGCGAGGTGTTCGACGAGGAGTCGGTGCGGCGCGAGATCCACAAGCCGCTGCACGTCGTGCCGCAGTTTCGAAACCTCTACGAGAATCTCTGGCAGACCTACCGCAGGCTGCTTCCCGGCGCGGGTCCCGCAGGTCGCAACCCCGAGCCCCGCGACGAGCGCGATCGAGTGCTCTACCTCTCGGCCGACCTGCCGTTCGCGACGCCCGAGGAGATCTCGCAGTTCATCGAGCGCGCGAGCGCGCTCGACTGCGACTACGCGTGCGGCCTCGTGACCGAGGAGTCGCTCGCGAGCTTCTACCCCGCCGCGCCGGGTGAGCCCGGCATCCGCCTCGCCTACTTCAACCTGCGCGAGGGCCGCTTCCGCGTGAGCAACCTGCACCTCGTGCGGCCCGCGCGGATCGTGAACCGGAGCTACGTCGAGGAGATGTACGAGCACCGCTACCAGAAGCAGTTCGGCAACATCGTCGGTCTCGCCGTTCGGCTGATGCGGAAGGAGGAGGGCGGCCTGCGCATCCTCGGCTACTACGCGCTGATGCACCTCGCAGGCATCGCGCATCGCCGCGGCTGGCACTGGCTCGCGGATCGGATCCGCGCCTGGATCCCGCTCGAGCGCGTCGCGCAGGCCTGCAGCGCGCTGCTCCGAGCCGATTTTCGCTTTGCGGTCACGGACATCG
>DASPGF010000048.1:0-5484 GCA_035620755.1 Myxococcota bacterium | reverse complement strand
TGTTGCAGACGGGCGGGGACGTCGGGGCGACGTTCGAGGCGCACGCGATCAAGATCTTTCCGCTGCCGCCGCTGTTCCACGCGGGGGGCGACGCGCTCGAGGAGAATCCGCCCACCGACACGCTCGCGCTCCAACTCCTCACGAGTACAACGGCCGGCGATCTCCCCTTCTATTCGCTGCCGACGCTCGGCGGCTCGGACACGCTGCGGGGCTTCATCGCAGGCCGCTTCTACGACCGCTCGATGTGGCACGCGAGCGCCGAGTACCGCTTCTGGCTGCTCACCCGAGGCTTTCCGATTCCGTTCACGAAGCATCTGCGGGTCGAGCGCGTGGGCCTCGCGCTGTTCGGTGACACGGGCTCCGTCGCGAACGACTGGCCCGATCTGTTCGAGTCGCGCGTGTGGGCGAGCGCGGGCGTCGGCTTCCGCATCACGCTCGAGCGCGACGCGCCGTTTCGCGTCGACATCGGATTCTCGAAAGAGGGCTTCGAGGTCTCGGCGGGCTTCGGCCTGAGCTTCTGAGATCGGATTCGGCACGGCTCGCCGACGCGGCTCGACGACGCAGCTGGACGAGGCGGCTCGCGATGCGCCGCGCGCGACCCGTCCGCGAGCTGAGCGCGCGGCTCGGGCGCAGCACGTAGAGGCCCGGGATTCCCGCAGCCTCGTGCATTGCGTACAGGATCAGCTGGAAGAGCCAGTGGGAATCGACCCAGGGTCTACCCTCGGCGATGTACGAGAAGACGTCGCGCGTCGGAATCGACTTCGCGGCCCAGATCAGCTCGCCGGTCTCGAGGTGCCAACCGAAGTCGACACTCAGGATCTCGAAGGTCCCCAGCGCGACCGCGCTCGCGAGCAGCGATGCGATCGCGGCGATTCGCAGCCCCCGGTTCGGGTCGCGATGCGGCAAGGCCCGGCGCGGCGACTCGCTCATCTACGGATCCGCCTCATCGATGCGCCACACACCGGATGACTCCGAAGCCGCGCGTGCGGCGCGCGGAAGCATATCACTGGGGCGGACTGACCCACGCGGCAGCTCGAGAACGTGGAGACGTTCCTCAGCACCACGTTTTCAAACTGCGTCGCAAGCGCAGCCCGTGATTGGCCCGACGCCTCGCGGAGCCCTAGTCTTCGCGAGTGGCGCGCGCACGCGCGACGCCAGCGTGGAGCTCGGAGACCGTGCGCATGATCCAATATCTCGCCGATTCCTACACGCGTTTGATGCATCGGGTGCGCCCGCGCCGGCTCGCGCGCTGGGAATCCGCGGGGATCCTGCTCACCTATCGCTGCAACGCGGCCTGCGCGCACTGCTACGAGAACAGCGGCCCGCGCAAGCGCGCGGTGATGCCCATCGAGCTGCTTCGCGATCTGCTCCGCGAATTCAAGAAGCTCGGCTTCAGCGGGCGAGAGCTGCATTTCGCGGGCGGCGAGCCCTTCTTCGACTACAAGCACCTGATCGCCTGCTTCGAGGTCGCGAAGCAGGAAGGGATGCTTCCGCTCGGGAAGCTCGAGACCAACGGCTTCTGGTGCAAGAGCGACGCCGTCGCGAGGGAGCGCCTGGGCGCGATCGGCGCGTTCGGGATCGACATGCTGCTGATCAGCTGCGATCCGTTCCACCAGGAATTCGTGCCCATCGACTGCGTGAAGCGCGCGCTGCGCGTTGGACGGGAGGTGCTCGGCGAGCACCGCGTGCAGATCACGCCGCGCAACGGGCTCGACCACGTGGTCGACGTGCAAGCCCTGACGCCGGACCAGAAGCGTGAGACGTTCCGCGCTCTCCTCGAGCAGCGACCGATGCGCATGGTCGGGCGAGCCGCGGAGTCCCTCGCCTCGCTCGTCGAGAGCCGCCCCAAACAAAGCTTCGCGAACGCGCGCTGCGGGCGGAAGCTGCTCTGGAAACGCAGCGTGCACGTCGATCCCCACGGCAATGTCTTTCCCTCGGTGTGCGCGGGCATCGCGATCGGAAACGCGGCGAAGACGCCGCTGTCGGAGATCTACCAGAGCTTCGACGTCCGCGAGCACCCTCTCGTCGAGACGCTCGTCGAGCGCGGCCCACTGCCTCTGCTCGATGAGGCGATCCTGGCGGGATGTGCGGAACGGAAAGAGGGATACACCTCGAAGTGCCACCTCTGCTTCGAGGCGAGGCGCTTCTTCTGGCAGGCGGGCCTCCGCGGCGACGAGGTCGCGCCCGCGGAAATCTACACCGACTGACGCGCGGCGCGGGGGCGCGGGCGGCGCCTGCGACCCGGGGTGGAGGATTTCAGCGGATCCCGCCTTCGAGATCGAGCGCCGCGAGGATGCGCTCGGCGAACAGCCGGTTGCCGCGCGCCGACAGATGCGCGTGGTCGACGTAGAGCGACCAGGGCGCAAAGATCGTTCCTTCGCGCTCGCGGGCCTGGTCCGCGATGTCGCTCCAATCGACGCACGCGAAGCCGAGCTGCGCGCAGAGCGCGGGGAACGCCGCGCGCAGGCGATCCGCGGCCTCGAGCCGGTCGCGCTCCCAGCCCTCGGATCGCAGCACGTCGGCCGCGGTGTACTCGAGGTAGGTGAGCAGCGCGACGGCGATGCCGCTCGGGAAATTCGGCTCGAGCGACGCGAACTGCTCGAATACGCCGCGCGCGAGCTCGGGGTTCGAGAGGTGGCGAGGCCGGTAGAAATCGTTGTGGTGCGCGACGTAGACGAGCGCGTCGAATTCCTCTCGCTGCGCGGCGCGGCGCGCCACCTCGAAGGCCTGCTCGCCCGAGTAGCCGCCGACGCCCGCGTTCACGACCCGATGCGAGCCGGCGACGCGCTGCTGCAGGTAGGAAGCGATCGTCTCCTCGTCTTCGACGCCGACGCCGAACAAACCGCTGTCTCCGACCATGAGGATCTTCCGCGCCGCGTCGACGTCCGGAAGCGTGCGGCGGCGGCCGTCGGCGTCGATGTTGTAGCGGTAGGAGGCGCGCGCATTCGCGTCGAGATAGCCGCGCAGCGCGTCCGACAGCGGCGAGCCCTCGCGCAAATAGAGGACCGGCGGGTCGAGATTCACGCGGTTGCGCGCGGGCAGCTGGTAGCCGACGACCGCCGCGCCCGGGCGCAGCACCCAGCCGAGCTCCGCGTCGGGACGAACCACGATGGTGTCGTGCTCTTTCGCTCCGGTGGGATTTCCCGCGTTGCCGATCACCGCATCGAGCGCCGTGAGCTCGTCGATCAGCGCGTCGGGCATCTCGAGCACGGGGGCGGTGAGAGCGACGCCCGTCTTCTCCCAGATCGTGTGGAAGCCGATCCGGCTCGCGAGGAACGCGAGCAGCGCGAGAGCGATCGCAGCCGCGGTGACGAAGCCTCCGACGAACGCCAGCGCGACCAACCTCGACTCGGCCGCGCCGCGCGAATCTCCCGCCATGCCTGCTCCTTCGCCGCGCTGCGACCTCGCCGCTGCAGCGAGCGCGCAGCGTAGCACCCCGCTCGCGCGCAGCGGCGCGGCGCGGCGCTCGCCCGCTCCGCGCAGGATTTGTTAGCTTTGTCGCGCGCTTCCCACCCAAGATGGAGCGCCCGTCGGGCGGTGTCGGAGCGTGGAGGCGCAGATGTGTCGCAGATGTGTCGAGGGGATTGGCTTTCCGGAGCCGCCCTCTCGTGAGGCGAGATGAGCTGGAACGGCCTTTCGGTTCTGGCAGTGGTGCCCGCGCGCGGCGGAAGCAAGGGCATCCCCGAGAAGAACCTGCGCAAGGTCGCAGGTCGCTCGCTGATCGAGCACGCCGCGCGAACGGCCGAGGCGCTGGGCTGGATCGACCGCAGCGTGCTCAGCACCGACGATGAGAAGCTCGCGGACGAGGGGCGGCGCTGCGGGCTCGACGTTCCGTTCCGCCGGCCGCCCGAGCTCGCCGATGACCTCTCGCCGACGGTGGATGCGTGGCGTCACGCCTGGCTCGCGAGCGAAGCTCACTATCGGAGGCGCTTCGATCTGTCGCTGCTGCTCCAACCCACCACGCCGCTGCGTCTACCCGACGACGTGGAGCGCACGCTGCGCGCGCTCGTCGACGGCGGCCATCGCGCCGCGGCAACGGTCAGCCGCGTGCCGGGCCACTACGCGCCCGAGAAGATCGTGAGGCTCGACGCCGCCGGCTGCCTCAGCTTCTGCACCGAGCACGGGGCTCGCCACGCGGCGCGCCAGGCGATTCCGGACTACTACTACCGCAACGGCGTCTGCTACGCGGCGCTTCGGGAGACGGTGGTCGACGATCGCCAGATCGCGGAGCGCGACTGCGTCGGCGTGCTGATCGAAGGGCCGATCGCGAACATCGACGAGCCCTTCGAGCTCGAGTGGGCGGAGTTCCTCGCCGAGCGGATGGAGCGACGCGGGCGATGAGCTGGCTCGAGGATCCGCAGCCCGGGAGCGCGTGCGCGGTGATCGCCGAGGTCGCGCAGAATCACGACGGCAGCCTCGGCATGGCGCACGCGTTCATCGACGCCGCCGCGAACGCGGGCGCAGACGCGATCAAGTTCCAGACCCACATCGCGAGCGCCGAGAGCACGGCCGCGGAGCCCTGGCGCAAGCCCTTCAGCGACCAGGACGCGACGCGAATCGACTACTGGCGGCGCATGGAGTTCAGCGAGAGCCAGTGGTCGGGCCTGCGCGAGCACGCGCGCAAGCGGGATCTGCGCTTCGTGAGCTCTCCGTTCTCGCTCGCGGCCGCAGCGCTTTTGACACGGATCGGCGTCGATGCGTGGAAGGTCGCATCCGGCGAGATCTCGAACCCCGCGCTGCTCGATGCGATGACCGCGACCGGTCTGCCGGTGATGCTCTCGACCGGCATGAGCCCGACGCGCGAGATCGACGCCGCGGTGCAGCGCATCCAGCACGCGGGCTCGGCGCTCGCCGTGATGCAGTGCACGTCGATCTACCCCTGCCCGCCCGAGCTCGTGGGCCTGAATCTGATTCCGGTGTTTCGCGAGCGCTACGGCTGCGCGGTCGGCCTCTCGGATCACTCCGCGACGATCTTCGCGGGCCTCGCCGCGGCAACGCTCGGGATCGAGGTGCTCGAGGTCCACCTCACGCTGAGTCGCGAGATGTTCGGGCCCGACGTGATCGCGTCGATCACGCCGGCCGAGCTGCGCCAGCTCGTCGACGGGGTCCGCTTCATCGAGCGCATGCGCGCCCATCCCGCGGACAAGGACGCGCTCCCGGAGTCGGTGACCGCGCTTCGCGGCATCTTCATGAAGAGCGTCGTGGCCGCGCAGGGCCTCGCCGCGGGCACGCGCCTGCGCACCGAGCACCTCGCGGCCAAGCAGCCCGGGTCGGGAATCCCCGCGCGCGAGCTGCCGTCGCTCGTCGGCCGCCGCCTGCGCCGGGCCGTCGAGCGGGATACCCTGCTCTCGCCGGACGATCTCGAATGATCCGGAATCACGGGTAGAGCCATGGCGCGAAAGATCTGCGTAGTCGTCACTGCCCGCCCGAGCTACTCGCGGATCCGCTCCGTGCTCGAAGCGGTGCGGCAGCACTCCGAGCTCG
>DASPGF010000047.1:0-7298 GCA_035620755.1 Myxococcota bacterium | reverse complement strand
CGGCGGCAGCTCGCGCGGCTTGCAGCCGAGCGCGGCCGCCCAGGAATGGACCTCCTTCGGATCGGCGCTCGTCGCGGTGAGATGGCCGTTGATCGCGCCCACGTCGCCCGGCGCGACATCCGCGTCGTCGAGCGCCGCGCGAATGCAGCGCCTCACGGCCTCGGGGTTCGGCGCGGTCATGCTGCCGCCGCCGCGGTGGCCACCGCAGTTGACCGCGCTGCCCGCGACCTCCGCGTGGATGCGCGCGGCGCGCCCGAGCGCGCTCTCGAGGCTCTCGAGCACGAGGATGCCCGCGCCCGCGCTCGGCACGAAGCCGGCGGCCGTCGCGCTCATGGGACGCGAGGCGCGCTCGGGTGCGTCGTTGAAGCGCCGACACAGCACGCGCATCGCGTCGAAGCCCGCCCAGATGTAGTGGCTCGCGCCTTCGACGCCCCCGCACAGCATGCGCTCGGCGAGCCCGGCGCGGATGCGCTCCACGCCCATCGCGATCGCCTCGCTACCCGTGCTGCACGCGCTCGAATTGGTGGTGACTTGGTTGCCGAGCGCGAGGATGCCCGAGAGACGCGCGGAGACGCCGCTCGACATCACCTGCTCGACCGCGACGCTGCCGAGCCTTCGAACCTTGCCCGCGTCGGTCAGCGGCACGACCGCGTTCGCGATCGTGTCCATGCCGCCGATTCCCGTGCCGAGCACGGCGCCGGTCCCCCAGTCGACGCGGTCGTCCGCGGGGTCGGGGCGTTCGAATCCCGCGTCCGTCCAGGCGTCGACGCCCGCGATCGCCGCACAGCGGTGCCCGGAGTTCATCGCGAGCAGCAGCTCCTCGGAGAAGTACGCCGCAGCGATCTCGTCGACACCCTGCGGAACGCCCGCGACGTGCGAGCCGAAGCCGCACTCGACCATCTTCTCGTGCACGCGAATTCCCGAGAGCCCCTTGCGCAGAGCGAGCTCGAAATCGCGCACGTTGTTGCCATTCGGCGCGAGCACGCCGAGCCCGGTCACGACCACGCGGCGCTTCATCACAAGACTCCCCGATTCGAGGGACACATCCCGTCGAAAACCGGAACAGCAACCGGAGCCGGCAGCGGAACGGCAACCGGGGCGGTCACGGGAACGCTCACTGGAGCACGCCCATTCCGGAGACCGTACCGGAGCAGACCAGCGTTCCGTCGTCGAGCTTCATCTCGGCCTGCGAGCGCAGCTTGCGCCGGCGGAAGAAGACCTTGTGCGCGGTGATCGTCACGCGGTCGCCGGGATTCACGATGCCGCTGAACTCGACGTTCGTGTCGGTGAACAGCGTCGTCAGCTTCGCGGTATCCGCCTCGCTCTCCTGCGCGAGCAGGTAGATGCCGAGCGCGACGATCCCCACCTGCGCGAGCGACTCGATCAGGATCACGCCGGGCGTGACCGGATTGCCCGGGAAGTGGCCGCGGTAGAAGTCGGCGTCGGGGCGGAATCGATAGGTGCCGACGATGTGGTCGTCGTCGAGCTCGAGGATGTCGTCGATGAAGCGAAACGGGTCCTGCTGCGGAATCAACGCGAGCACCTGCCTGGGTGTGAGCTTCGCGCCGCTCATCGCTGCATCTTCCCGCCGCGCGAGCGCTCCGAGGGCATCGGGTAGTCGCTGTACGCGATGTCCTGGAAGGTTCCCACCTTCGCGCGCTTGATCTCGTAGATCGGCTCGTCGTCGACGAACAGTGTCGCGTCGCCGATCACCAGCGTGGCGCCCGCGTGCGGAATCCGCGTGAAGCGGCGCACGTCGATCTCGTAGCGCAGGCAGCGGTCGTGGGGGCGAATCTGGCCCGAGAACTCGATCTCCCCGCAGCCGAGCGCGCGCCCCGAGCCGAGCCCTCCGTTCCAAGCGCAGAAGAACCCCAGGAGCTGCCAGACGCCGTCGACGCCGAGGCAGCCGGGCTGCACCGGATCGCCGCGGAAGTGGCACTGGAAGAACCAGTCGTCGAGCGCGACGTCGCGCTCCGCGACGATCCGACCGCGCGGGCCGTCGGCGCGGATCTCGAGGATGCGATCGACCATCAGCATCGGCGGCGCGGGGAGCTGCACGTTGAAGGTCGCGGGCGCGTCGTGGAACAGGTTGCCGTGCGTGAACGCGATCATCTCCTGCTTCGAGAAGCTCTTGCGGCCCTGGAACTCCTCGTAGGTCACGACGGCTCTCCGAAGCGGATCAGGTAGCTCGACCAGGTGAGGCCCGAGCCGACCCCGACCACCGCGATGTCGTCGACGTCGCGCCACTTCTCCCACTCCATCGAGATCACCGACGCCGAGCTCGCGCTCGCGGTATTGCCGAACCACTCGACGTTGCTGAAGTGCCGGTCGGGCGGGATCTCGCAGTGCTTGCAGACCGACTCGAGCATGCGGTGATTCGCCTGATGGCCGACGAAGTTGAAGCGCCGATCGGGCTCCTCGAACTGGTCGCGCAGGTCGCCGAGCAGTCGCGCCATGCGCTTGATGCCGAACGTCTGGACCGTGCGGCCCTCCTGGTGGAAGAATCCGAGCCGCGGCACGATCACCTTGTCGTTTCCCGCCGGGCTCGACGCCACGCTGTTGCCCTCGATGCGCGCGCGCGCGGGATGGCGCGTCGACACCACCGCAGCCGCGGCGCCGTCGCCCCACAGCACCGCGGACGAGCGATCCGAGTAGTCGACCGCCTTGGTGAGGCAGTCCGCGACCACGAGCAGCACGTAGTCCGGGAGCTGCTCGGGCTGCATCTTCGAGAGCAGATAGAGCTGGACGTAGAAGCTCGTGCAGGCCGAGTTCACGTCGAAGGCCGGCACCTCGAGCTCGAGCGCGCGCGCGATGTTGCACGACTCGGCGGGCGAGGTCGTGTCCATCAGCGAGCTGCCGCCGATCAACATGCCGACGTCGCTCTTGCGGATGCCGGCGCGCGCGATCGCGAGCTCGGCCGCGCGCTTGCCGACGTCCGCGTTGCTGTAGAGCGCGGCCTCCATCGCGGCGCGCGGCTCGGCGTTGCGCGTGTCGCGGATGTAGTCGAGCGGCAGCACCGTGCGCCGCGAGCGGATGCCCACGCGATCGACGATCCACTGGTCGTTGGTGCCGATGTCGAGATCTTCGAGGAACTGGTTGGTGATCTCGTTCTCCGGATGGAAATGACCGACGCTGTGCAGGAAGAGTGTCACCGCAAGACCCCCGAAATGTGCTCGCCGCCGTCCACGCGAATGACCTCGCCGTTGATCCACGCCGCCTCCGCGGTCGAGAGCAGGTAGATTGCGTTCGCCACGTCGGAGGGCGTCGTGAGGCGCCCGAAGGGGTTGCGCTGCCGGGCCTGCGCCTTGAGCTGCTTGCTGCCAGGAATCGCCTGCAACGCGGCCGTGTCGGTGACACCCGCCTGGATCACGTTGGTGCGGATGCCGTACGGCGCGAACTCGACGGCCATCGAGCGCGCGATCGACTCGAGCGCGACCTTGGCCGCGGCGACCGCCGCGTAGCCCTTCCAGGCGACCTCGTTGCCCTCGCTGGTCAGCCCGAAGATGCGCGCGTCATCCGCGAACAGGCCGCGCTCGAGCATCACCTGCGCCCAGCCGAGCAGGCTCGTGCCCATGCTGTAGATGGTTCGCGCGAGGTCCTCGTCGTCTATGAACGAGCGATCCGGGTAGCTCGGCGGCGCGGCGAGCGAGTGCAGGCCGTCCGCACCCGCCTCGAACAGCTCGTCGGCGACTTCGCGCAGCCGCTGCTCGGTCACGCCGAGCCGCGCCGCGAGGTCCCGAGCCGCCGTCGACGGCGCGGCCTTCTCGGGCGCGATCAGCTTGAGGTTGCCGAACGCGATCGAGTGGAGCAGCACGCGCACCCGGCCTTCCGCGCCCATCGCGCGCTTGAGCTCCGCGAGGATCTCTTCGCGCCGAGCGGGGTCGAGCGCGTCCGCGTTGAAGCTGATCAACGCGGCGCCCGCGCCTCGGATCTTCTCGAACTCGGGCTCGATGCGCGCCATCGCGCCGCGCCGGTCGCGGTGGACGACGCACAGGCTCATGCCGTGCTGGGCGAGCTTCTGGGCGGTTGCGAGCCCGAAGCCGCTCGAGCCTCCGAGCACCACGGCCCACTGATCGCGGTTGAAGTCCCGAATCATGCGCACTCCGTCATGCTCCAGCGCCTCGCGCTCCACCGCCTCGCGCTCGAGCACCGCGCGCTCGGCGCGGCGCGGAGCGCAGTGCGAGCCGCGCGGCGCGCTCCGGCGCCGCGCCCCGCTGCCTCGCGAGTTTCCAAGCTGTGTAGGGGGTCCCTATCGCTCAACGGCCCGACCGGCCTCGCGTTCCTTTCGAAGGCTTGCCCGAGCGTGACTATAAGTCATTTTCTCTCGGCCGCGAATTCGGGCGGGTGATCCGCAGCGCCGCGCGCGGCAGCGGATCGTCCCCTGGGGGAGAGCGAGCGGCTGCCGTGTTATGCTCGGCGCCATGTCGGATCCGGTCGCCGATCTGCTCGGCTTCATCGATCGCTCACCCACTCCCTATCACGCGGTCGCCGAATCCGTCGATCGGCTGCGCGCGGTGGGCTACCGCGCGCTCGGCGAAGACGAGGTCTGGGAGCTCTCGCCGGGCGACCGGCGCTACCTGGTGCGCGACGAGGGCAGCCTGGTCGCGTTCCAGGTCGGGGACGCCGCGCCCGCCGAGAGCGGCTTCCGGATCATCGCCGCGCACACCGATTCGCCGAACCTGCGCATCAAGCCCGCGCCCGACATCGCCGCGCACGGCTATCGGCAGCTCGGCGTCGAGCCCTACGGCGGCGCGCTGCTGCACAGCTGGCTCGACCGCGACCTCTCACTCGCGGGACGCGTGGCGCTGCGCGGCGATCGCGCAGCGCAAAGCCGGCTGATCGACTTCGGCCGCCCGCTGCTGCGCGTCGCGAATCTCGCGATCCACCTGCAGCGAGAGATCGCGAGCGAGGGGCTCAAGCTCAATCCCCAGCAGCACCTCGCGCCGATCCTCGGCCTGGAGCCCGGCCCGCCGCTGCGCGAGCTGCTCGCCTCGGAGCTGCGCGCGCGCGATCGCCTCGAGATCGCGGCCGCGGACGTGCTCGCGTTCGACCTGATGGCCTACGACCTGCAACCTTCGCTGGTGTCGGGCGCGCGGGGAGAATTCATCCACGCGCCGCGGCTCGACAACCTCGCCTCGTGCCACGCCGCCGTGACGGCGCTCGTCGGCGCGGGATCCAGGCCGCTGCCGCCGCACGCGTGTGCGATCGCGCTCTACGACCACGAGGAGGTGGGGAGCCGCAGCGCTCGCGGCGCGGCGAGCCCGCTGCTCGCGGGCGCGCTCGAGCGGATCGCCACCGCATTCAAGGGAGGCCAGCCGCAGGGCCTGCCGCGCGCGCTGTCGCGCTCGATGCTGATCTCCGCCGACATGGCGCATGCCGTCCACCCGAATCACGCCGAGCGCCACGAGCCCGAGCACCGACCCGTGATCGGGCGCGGCCCCGTGATCAAGACCAACGCCAACCAGTCCTACGCGAGCGATCCCCAGACCGCGGCCGTGTTCACGGCGTTGTGCGAGCGCTCGGGCTTCGCGCCGCAGCAGTTCGTGTCGCGCAGCGACATCGCCTGCGGGTCGACGATCGGCCCGATCACGGCTGCGCGGGTCGGAATCCGGACCGTCGACGTGGGCAATCCGATGCTCTCGATGCACTCGTGCCGAGAGCTCGCGGGCACGGCCGACGTCGCGCCGATGATCGCCGTGCTGGGATCGTTCTTCGAAGCCGATCTGCGCTGGTGAGCGGCGATGCGCCGCGGGTGGCTCGCGCGCCGAGCCGCGCTACGCTCGCGCGCGTGAGTGACGAACGAGACGAGCGCGAGCGAGACGAGCGCGACGACGAGGACGAGCGCGCTCCCACGCCGTTCGACAACCCGTTCTTCCTGCCGATCCTGCTGTGGGCATTCACGCTCTGGTTCGCCTGGGACATCGTGACGGACGCCGAGGCCTATCGGAAGTATCCGCGCTTCAACCAGTACGGCGCCGGTGCCTGCGCGCTCGCCGCGCTGTATTTCACCTGGTCCGCGATCAAGGAGCGGCGCGCGAAGAAGCAGAATCCGCCCGACTGAGCGGCAGGCGCCGTCACTCCGCGCCCGCCGCGAACAGGCTGCGCGCGATCACCTTGAGCTCGAGAATCGGCTTGACGCCTTCGAAGATCGGCAGCACCTGCGCGTCGACCACGTAGCGGCTGATCGGATACTCCTCCGCGTAGCCCCAGCCGCCGTGCAGCAGCTGGCCCTGCTGGGTGAGCTCGACGGCGACGTCGCAGCTGAGCAGCTTGGCCTGCGCGGCGAGCGTCGCCGCCGCGCGCTCGTCCTCGTCCATCGCGATCGCCGCCGCGTAGGTGATCGCGCGCGCTCCGGCGAGCCGCACCGCCATCCGCCCGAGCGCGTACTGCGTGAGCTGGAACGCCGAGAGCGGCTGCGAGAACTGGATGCGATCGACCACGTATTCGGCGGTCTTCTCGAGCGCGCCCTGGGCGAGACCGCACGCGCGGCCGCCGGTCTGCAGCCGGCCGGCCGCGAAGCCCGCCATCTGCAGGTAGAAGCCGCGCCCGAGGCTCGCCTCGCCGCCCACGAGATGGTCGAGCGGCACCGCGTAATTCTCGAAGCCCAGCGTGAACGAGTGCATGCCGCGATAGCCCGGCGTCGCATCCGCCTTGCCGACGATGCGGCCGCCACCCGGCTGTGTCATCACGAAATCGTGCCCCGTGAACGGCTGCTTCGGCACGATGAACAGCGACAGGCCGCGCGCGCCGAGCGCGGGGTCGGGATCGGTGCGCGCGAGCAGCGCGAGGACATCCGCGCGGCCCGCGAACGTGCACCACGACTTCGGGCCGTTGATCACCCACTGCTCGCGACCGCCGACGCTGCGGCGCTCGGCCCGGCACTTGACCGACGCGACGTCGCTGCCGACGTCGGGCTCGGTGACCGCGATCGCGACCATGAGCTCGCCCGAGGCGATCCTCGGCAGCCAGCGCTGCTTCTGCTCCTCGGTGCCGCCGCCGAGCAGCGCCTTGGTGAGGATCTCCGGCCGCGTGATCAGCGATCCCGCGCCCGCGAGCGAGACGCGCGACAGCTCCTCGGTGGTGAGGATCATCGCGAGATTTCCGAGCTCCGATCCGCCGTAGCGCTCGGGGATCCCCATCCCGAAGTAGCCGAGCTCGCCCATCTTGCGGATCCAATCCTCGGGAACGAGCGCGTCGTCGCGGTGGATCTGCTCGGCCCTGGGCGCGACCTCGGCGGCCGCGAACTCGCGCACCGATGCGCGAATCTGCTCCGAGATCTCGTCGAGCGGCAGCTCGTT
>DASPGF010000046.1:0-2824 GCA_035620755.1 Myxococcota bacterium | reverse complement strand
TGCAGCGCGCCCACACCGCGCGGCTCGAGCTGGCGCACGATGAGCTGCAGATCGCCGCGCGACTCGTAGATCGAGAGGTCGCCGTAGGCGAGCACCGCGAGGCCATCGCACGGCTCGAATGCGAGCCGCTGCGCGGCGCCGCGAAACAGCGCGGCGCGCAGCTGCCCGGCGTCGTCCTTGAGCGTGAAGTAGAGGTGCCCCGAGCGCGCCTCGTGGAGATTGCTGATCTCGCCGACCACCCACAGCCGGCCGACGCGCTCCTCGAGCAGCAGCCGCAGCCCCGCGAGCACTTCGCCGACCGAGTAGATGCGCGCGTCGATGCGCGGGTCGCCGGAAGCAGCCGCAGCCGCGCCGTGGCGCGCGCGCGGCACCGCGGGAGGCGCCGCGCGCGGCGTCGGGCGATGCCGATGCCGATCTTTCAGGGAGCGGGCTCGGCTGCCTTGGCCTGGAGCGAAGGCTGCGGCCGATTCTCGCGCAGCCGATCGAAGTACGACCAGCTCTTCAGCACCTCGAGCGCGCGCTCGAGCTGCAGATCGACGCTCTCCTGCTCGGCGGCGGCCTCGCCGGACGCGTCCTCGGCGGGCTTCGCGTCGTCGCTCTCGCGCTCGGCGGCGGCCGGGTCGACGTCGCCCTGCGTGAAGTGCCCCTCGAGGTCGGCCTCCCGCATGCGCTGCCGCGGCTGCGCGTGCGCGACCTCCGGGTTTCGCGAGACCACGATGTCGGGCGAGATGCCGACCTCCTGGATCGATCGACCCGATGGCGTGTAGTACAGCGCGGTGGTGAGCCGCAGCCCGTGGTCTCCCTCGAGCGGGAACACGGTCTGCACCGAGCCCTTGCCGAACGTATCCTGGCCGATGATCAGCGCGCGTCGCTGGTCCTGCAGCGCGCCCGCGACGATCTCCGACGCGCTCGCCGAGCCGCCGTTGACGAGCACCGCAATCGGATACTCGGGCTCGGTGCCCGCGTCGTGCGCGGGAAAATCCTGGCGCTGGTTGTCGAGACGCCCTTTGGTGTAGACGATCAGGCCGCCCGCGAGCCACAGGTCGGCGATGCGCACGGCTTGATCGAGCAGGCCGCCCGGATTGTCGCGCAGGTCGAGCACGAGCCCGTCGAGCGGCTCGCCGGATTCGCGATGGATCTCCGCGAGCGCGCTCTCGAGCTCCTCGAAGCTGCGCTCCTGGAATGCGCGCACCCGCACGTAGCCGTAGCGCGGCTCGAGCAGCTTGCCGCTCACCGAGACGATCTTGACCACGTCGCGCACGACCTTGAAGATCCGCGGCTCGCTGAAGCCCTCGCGGAAGATCTCGATCGAGATCTCCGTGCCGCGCTTGCCGCGCATCAGCGCGACCGCCTCGTACAGCGTCATGTGCTTGGTGGAGCGGCAGTCCTCCTCCCAATCCTCGGGCCGCTCGGTCGGGCAGATCTCGACGATCAGATCGCGCGCCTCGATGCCCGCGCGGTCGGCGGGCGTTCCCTCGATCGGCGCGATCACCTCGATGAAGCCTTCCTTCTGCTTGCTGATCTCGATGCCGAGCCCGTGGAACTCGCCCTTGGTGTCGACCTGCATCTCCTCGTAGGCTTCGGTGTCGAGGAAGCTCGAGTGCGGGTCGAGCTCCTCGAGCATGCCGCGCACCGCGCCGCGAATCAGCTGGCTCTCGTCGATCGGCTCGACGTAGTTGCCGCGCACGAGCGTGAGGACGCTCGTGAACAGGCTGAGGTCGTCGTAGCGCGAGGTCTCCGAGTAGCTCACGTTGCCGGCGAGCAGCGGGGCCGCGCCCGCGGCGATCACGCCCGCGAGGAAAGTCAACAAGAAGCGGATCCGGAGTCCCTGCATCGTTCCCGTGCCCAGTGGGGGTTGGAGCCCTGGATATTAACTCGTGCCGGGATCGCGCAGCCACTCGCGCGGATCCTGCGGCTCGCGCCCGTGGCGGATCTCGAAGTAGAGGCGCGGCCCCGCGAGCGATCCCGTGTCGCCGACGCTCCCGATCACCTCGCGCGCCGCGACCTCGTCGCCGACCTCGACGCGGATGTCGGCGAGATGGCCCGAGACCGTGAAGTAGTCGTCCCCGTGGTCGAGGATCACGAGCTTGCCGTAGCCGCGAAACCAGCCCGCGAAGCGGACCCGCCCCTCGGCGACCGCCTCGACGGGCGCGCCGAGCGGCGCGTCGAACTCGACGCCGCTGCGGAAGGTCTCGGTCTTGAACTCCGCGTCGACGACACGCCCGAACGGCGCGGCGATCGGCGCCGCGACCGGCGCCGCGATCTGCTCGCGCAGGCTCGCGAACGCGCGCCCCGCGGGCGTCGGGTCGCGCGCGGGGGCCTCGCGCAGCGCGCTCAGCGTCTCTTCGAACGCGCGAGCCGCCGTCTCGAGCTCGACCAGCGCGGCGCGCTCGCGCGCGCGATCGGTGTAGAGCCGCGCGACCAACGAGCGCTTCACCGCCCGTTCGGCGTCGAGCTGCTCGGAGCGCTCGCGCAGTCGCGCGAGCGCGCGGTCGCGGCCCGCGAGCGCCTCGCGCGCGCGCGCTTCGGATTCGAGCAGCGCAGCCGATGCGGCGCGGTGGCGCTCGAGCAGCTCGACGTCGTGCGCGAGCAGCAGCTTCAGCGTGTTGAGGCGGGCGAGCAGGTCGCGCAGGCTCTCGGAGGCGAACAGCAGCCGCACGGGGCCCGCCGCGCCCGCCTTGTAGAGCGCGACCGCGCGCTGCGACATCGCGCGCTCGAGCGTGGCGCGCCGCGCGCGAATCGCCTCGGTGTCGGCCTCGACGCGCTCGAGCGTCTCTCGCGCGCGCTCGGAGACGCGGCGCACCGCCGCGAGGTCGCGCTCGAG
>DASPGF010000045.1:0-3519 GCA_035620755.1 Myxococcota bacterium | reverse complement strand
GACCGGGTGACCGCGCCGCAGCGCCTCCGCGAGCGCCCAGAGGCGGCCCGGGCGCGGCGTGTCGATCTGCGCCCAGAGCGCCTGCTCGCCCGGCTCGCCGCCGGGCAGCTCGGGGCTCTCGAAGCCCGCGTGCCCGATCTCGAGCGAGCGCACCGCCTTCTGCAGGCTCTCTTTGAAGGTGCGACCGATCGCCATCACCTCGCCGACGCTCTTCATCTGGGTCGTGAGCCGGTTGTCGACGCCCGGAAACTTCTCGAACGCAAAGCGCGGAATCTTCGTGACCACGTAGTCGATCGACGGCTCGAAGCTCGCGGGCGTCTCGCGCGTGATGTCGTTGCGGATCTCGTCTAGCGTGTAGCCGACGGCGAGCTTCGCGGCGATCTTCGCGATCGGGAAGCCCGTCGCCTTCGAGGCGAGCGCGGACGAGCGCGACACGCGCGGATTCATCTCGATCACCACCATCGCGCCGTTCTCGGGGTTCACGGCGAACTGGATGTTCGATCCACCCGTGTCGACGCCGATCTCGCGGATGATCGCGACCGCCGCGTCGCGCATCTCCTGGTACTCGCGGTCGGTCAGCGTCTGGGCGGGCGCGACGGTGATCGAATCGCCGGTGTGCACGCCCATCGGGTCGAAGTTCTCGATCGAGCAGATGATCACGACGTTGTCCGCGCAGTCGCGCATCACCTCGAGCTCGTACTCCTTCCAGCCGAGCACGCTCTGCTCGATCAGGCATTGGTGGCGCGGCGACTGGCGCAGCGCCCACGCGACCAGCTCGTCGAACTCGCCGTCGACGTACGCGACGCTCCCGCCCGTGCCGCCGAGCGTGAAGCTCGGCCGGATGATCGCGGGCAGCCCGGTCTGCGCGAGCACGCGGCGCGCCTCGGCGAGCGAGGTCACGGAGCCCGAGATCGGCAGCGCGAGGCCGATGTTGCGCATCGCCTCGCGAAACTGGTTGCGGTCCTCGGCCTTGTGGATCGCCGCGAGCTGCGCGCCGATCAGGCCGACTCCGTAGCGCTCGAGCACGCCCTGCTCGCTGAGATCGACGGCGAGGTTGAGCGCGGTCTGACCGCCGAGCGTGGGCAGCAGCACGTCCGGCCGCTCGCGCGCGATGATCTTCTCGAGGCTCTCGACGGTCATCGGCTCGACGTAGGTTCGGTCGGCGGTGTCGGGGTCGGTCATGATCGTCGCGGGGTTGGAGTTCACGAGCACCACGCGGTAGCCCTCTTCGCGCAGCGCCTTGCAGCCCTGCGTGCCCGAGTAGTCGAACTCGCAGGCCTGGCCGATCACGATCGGCCCCGAGCCGATCACGAGGATCGTCTGAATATCCGTGCGCTTGGGCATCGTCGGATCCTCGGAGTCAACCCGCTCGCGCGGGCCGCCCGCACGCGACCGCGGCGCCAGTCACCGCCTCGCCGGCCTTGTGGCGCACGACCATCTCGCGGAAGCGACCGAAGAAGTAGCTCGCGTCGTGGGGGCCGGGTGACGCCTCGGGGTGATACTGCACCGAGAACAGCGGCCGCGCGCGGTGCGCGAGACCCTCGACGGTGCCGTCGTTCAGGTTGACGTGCGTGATCTCGACGGGCTCGCCGGCCGCGCGCAGCGATTCCGCGTCGACCGCGTAGCCGTGGTTCTCCGCGCAGATCGCGACGCGGCCGCTCGCGAGATCCTGGCCGGGCTGGTTGCCGCCGTGATGCCCGAACTTGAGCTTGAGTGTGCGGCCGCCGAGCGCGAGGCCGAGGATCTGGTGGCCGAGGCAGATCCCGAACAGCGGCTTGCGCGCCGCGAGCTCGCGCACGTTCTCGCGCACGCCCTCGACGGCCGCGGGGTCGCCGGGCCCGTTCGAGAGGAAGATCGCGTCGGGATCGTAGGCGAGCGCGTCCTGCCACGAGGTGCGAGCCGGAACGACCGTCACGTCGAAGCCGTTCGCGTGGAGCTGTCGCAGGATGTTGCGCTTGATGCCGAAGTCGTAGGCGACCACGCGCAGCGCGGGACTCGGTCGCGCCGCGCGCGGCACCTGGCCCGAGATGCCGCGCCACAGGCCCTCGCTCCAGCGGTAGGGCTCGCGGCACGTCACGTCCGCGACGAGATCGCGCCCGTCGAGGCCCGGCTCGCGCCGCGCGCGCGCAATCAGCGCCGCCTCGTCCACGTCGGGCTCGCTGCTCAGCACGCCGACCTGCGCACCCCCCTCGCGGATGCGCCTCACGAGCGCGCGCGTGTCGATGCCCGCGATGCCGGGAATGCCGTGCCGACGCAGATACGCGTCGAGGCTCTCGCGCGAGCGCCAGCTGCTCGGCTCGAACAGCTCCTTGACGACGAAGCCCTCGAGCACGGGGCGCGCCGATTCGTCGTCCTCGGAGTTGGTGCCGACGTTCCCGATCTGCGTGTAGGTCATCGCGACGATCTGGCCCGCGTAGGAGGGGTCCGAGAGGATCTCCTGGTAGCCGGCGAGGCTCGTGTTGAACACGACCTCGCCCGCGCGAACGCCGCGCGCGCCGAAGGCGTGGCCGCGGTACACGGTCCCATCCGCGAGCGCGAGCCGCGCGGGATCGCGTCGAAGCGGGCTCACGGGTAGAGCACCCCGCGCTCGACGTGATAGACGAGCCGCCCGCCGACGATCGTCGCGATCGCGCGGCCCGTGAGCGACTTCCCTGCCCAGGGCGAGTTGCGGCTCTTCGAAAAGCCCTTTGCGGGGTCGTAGATCCAGCGCAGCTCGGGATCGAGGATCGCGACGTCCGCGGGCGCACCGATCTCGAGCGTACCGCCCGGCAGCGCGAAGATCCGGGCCGGGTTCGTCGACATGCGGCGCATCAGCTCGAGCGGGCTGAGCTCGCCGCTGCGCACGAGGTCGAGCGCAACGGCGAACGCGGTCTCGAAGCCGATCAGGCCCGGCGGCGCCTCGGTGAACTCGAGGTTCTTCTCGTGCAGCGCGTGCGGCGCGTGATCGGTCGCGATCGCGTCGATCGTGCCGTCGACGAGCCCCGCGCGACACGCGCGCACGTCGGCCGCCGAGCGCAGCGGCGGCGCGACCTTCGCGTTGGTGTCGTAGCCGAGCACGGCCTCGTCGGTGAGCGTAAGGTGATGAGGCGTGACCTCCGCGGTCACGTGCACGCCGCGGTCCCGCGCCTGGCGGATCGCCTCGACCGCGCCGCGCGTGGAGACGTGCGCGACGTGCAGGTGCGCGCCCGTGAGCTCCGCGAGCATCACGTCGCGCACCACGAGGATCTCCTCGGCAATCGCCGGGTTCCCCGGCAACCCGAGCCGCGTCGACACTGGCCCTTCGTTCACCACGCCGTTGTTTGCGAGATGCCGGTCCTCGGCGTGGGTGATCACGGGTTTCCCCACCAGGCGCGAGTACTCGAGCACGTGCCGCATCACGCCGCCGTCCATGATCGTCTTGCCGTCGTCGCTGAACGCCACCGCTCCCGCGTCGACGAGCGCGCACATCTCGCTCATCACCACGCCCTCGAGGCCGCGCGTCGCAGCCGCGATCGGATAGACGCGCGCGGGCGATTCCTG
>DASPGF010000044.1:0-5714 GCA_035620755.1 Myxococcota bacterium | reverse complement strand
GACTCCCATCCTGCCATCCACCCCATTCATCGCGTTCATCCCATGCATCGCATTCATCCCATGCATCGCATTCATCCCATGCATCGCATTCATCGCATTCGGGGTGCCGCGCCGGGCGGGACGCGCGGCGCCGCTCAGCGATCCGCCTCGCCCGTCATCGGGACGAAGCGCACCGGGAACACGCTGCGCTTGCGGACGCCGTGCTGCGTCTTCTCGACCAGGGTGAGCTCCTGGAAGAAGTCGCCGACGGGAATCACCATGCGCCCGCCGATCGCGAGCTGCTCGAGCAGCGGCGGCGGGATCTCCTCGGGCGCGGCGGTCACGAGGATGCCGTCGAACGGCGCCTCGCCGGGGATGCCGCGGTAGCCATCGCCGGCCGTGACCGCGACGTTCGCGTAGCCGAGCTCCGCGAGCGTCTTGGCGGCCCGCTCGGCGAGCTCGGGAACGATCTCGATCGTGTAGACCCTCGCGACCAGTCGCGAGATCACGGCCGCCTGATAGCCGGACCCCGTGCCGATCTCGAGCACGCGGTCGGTCGGCTTGGGCTGCAGCAGCTCGGTCATCGCCGCCACGATGTAGGGCTGCGAGATCGTCTGATCGAATCCGATCGGCAACGGCCGATCGAGATAGGCGAGCTCGCGCTGCTCGGCGGGAACGAAGCGGTGCCGCGGCACGTCGCGCATCGCCTGCAGCACTCGCGCGTCGCGCACGTCGCGCGCGGCGATCTGGCGTTCGACCATCTCGTGGCGCGCCCGCTCGAAGCGCGCTTCCGCGTCGACGCTCGGCGCGTCGCCTCGGCTCTCTTTCGCAAGCATCGACATCGCCACTCCAGCCCCACACAGGGCGATCATTCGTGCGGGACGGACGATTCGCACGGGCCTCTCCAACGCGCATCCCATCCGACAGACGACGCGTCCGGCCTGTGCCTCTCCGACGCGCGATCTCGGAGATGCGCGGCCGGCTTCCATCGCGCAGCCGCTTCCGACGCGATTGGATGCGGGTGTCGCGGCTAGTATACGCTCGTTTTCGTGACGCCGGGCTCCACCTCCCACGCCTCCCGCACGCCCCCGAGCGCCCGGGCGGCGCTCGCCTCGCTCGCGATTACGCTCGGCGCGCTGTCGTGGTCCCAGCCCAACGTCGACGGTGCGGATCTCTGGTGGCACCTCGCGGCCGGCCGCAGCATCGCGCAGCAAGGCGAGATCCCGCGCACCGACTCGTTCTCGCACACCGCCGCGGGGCGCGCGTGGAGCAGCCACTCCTGGCTCTGGGATCGGGCCTGCTGGGCCGCCTACGACGCGCATCCGGACCTCGTCGCCTGGCTGAATCTCGCGCTGGTCGGCGCGTTGTTCGCGCTGACTGCGCGAAACGCGCTGCGCGCGAGCGGCTCGTGGCTCGCCGCGGGCATCGCAACCTGGGCGAGCGCTGCCTGCTGCCACTGGTTCCTCGACGTGCGCCCGCATCTGCTGACGCTGCTATTCAGCGCGCTGCTGCTCGCGAGCCTCGGCGCGCGACGCGCCGTCTGGCTCTGGCCGCCGCTGCTCGCGCTGTGGGCGAACCTGCACGGCGGCTTCGCGTTCGGCCTCGGCGTGCTGGGCTTGCACGCGCTGCTGCAGAGCGAGCGCGCGCTGCGTCGCGGCGAGCGGCTCCCGCGATCGCTCTGGGTGGGAACGATCGCCGCCGCGCTCGCGGTCGGCCTCAATCCGTGGGGCTTCGCGATCTACGCGATCCCATTCGAGCACGTCTACCACGGCTCGCCATTCTCCGAGCTCAACGAGTGGCGCCCGCTCGTCTGGAGCCTCGATCCGAGCAGCTACGCGGGTCGTTTCGCGTGGCTGCTCGCTGCGACCGTGCTCGGCGCCGCGCTCGGCCCGCGCCAGCGCTTTCCCCTCGCGCTCGCGTGCATCACCGCCGCGATGGCGATCAGCGCGCGGCGCTTCGTGCCGCTGTTCGCGATCTGCGCGGCGCCGCTGGTCGCGGTCGGCCTCGCGGCGCTCATCGACACTGCATGGCGTCGCCTGCGCCTGCGTGGTACACCGCAGCTCTCGTGGGCCGGCAGCGGGGCGGCGCTGTGTGCGGCGCTCGCGCTCTGGGTCGGCGTCGATTTCCTGCCGCGCCCGCTGCAGCGCTGGACGAGCGGCGAATCCTACCCGAGCGGCGCGGTCGCCTACCTCGCCGCGATGCCCGATCCGCCGCAGCGCTTGCTCAACTACTACAATTGGGGCGGCTACCTGATGCTCCACGCGCCGCGGGTTCCGGTCTTCATCGACACGCGCGCGAGCACGCTGTATGCGGACGAGATCGCGGCGGACTACTTCGCGATGCTCGACGCCGAAGGCGGCTGGGCGCAGAAGCTCGAAGCGTACGCGGTCGATGCCGTGCTCGTGCCCACGCACTCGCGCATCGCGGTCGCCTTGCGCGCGCGGCAGCCCGCGTGGCGCGTGGCGCACGTCGACCCGCGCAGCACGCTGCTGTTTCCTCCCGCGAGCGGCGAGCACCGCGCGCTCGCGCCGCCGTCGAGCCTGCTACCCGAGGGTGCCGATCTCGCGCTGAGCCGCGGCTTCCGCCTGCGGCAGCGCGGCGAGCTCGACGCCGCGAAGCGCGCATTGCTCGCCGCGCAGCGCGCCGACCCGCTTCAGATCTTCGCCTACGGCGAGCTGATGTTCGTCGCGGCCCTGCAGCGCGACGCGGCGGGCATCGAGCACTGGATCGACGCGGCGCTGCGCGCCTATCCGCGCCGCGCGAATCCGATCTGGTCGTTCGCCGAGCAGGCCTGGGGCGCACTCGGCCGCTGCGAGGAGCGCCGCGCGGCGCTGCAGCGAATCCGCCTCGGGAGCCCCTTCCTCGCGGACAGCGTGCGCGACGAGGTCCGCGCCGAGCTGCGCGACCTCGACTGCGCGGACGTGCGATAGACTGCGCGCAGGAGGCTCTTGGCGTGGCAGGGGTCGACGGCAGGGTCGCGCTCGTCACGGGCGCGGGGCGCGGCATCGGGCGCGCGACCGCAATGCTGCTCGCGGCGCGCGGAGCGCGCGTAATGGCGGTGTCGCGCAGCGAGCGCGAGCTCGCCGCGCTCGACCTCGCCTACGCGGTCGCGGATCTCGGCACGCCCGAGGGCTGCGCGCTCGCGGTGAGCGAAGCCGAGCGGCGCCTCGGTCCGGTCGAGATCCTGGTCTGCAACCACGGCATCGGCTCCGCGCACGAGCGCCTCGTCTGGGAGCAGGATCCGAAGGTCTGGGAGGAGACGCTTCGGATCAATCTCGATGCGCCGTTCTGGCTGTCGCGCCTGGCTGTGCGCGGCATGGTCGAGCGCGGCTACGGGCGCGTCGTCTACACCAGCTCCACCGCGGGCCTGGTCGCCGAGCACGCGGGCAGCGCCTACACGAGCGCGAAGCACGGGCTGCTCGGGCTGATGCGCGCGGTCGCGCGCGACGCGGGCGAGCATGGCGTCACGTCGAATGCGGTGCTGCCCGGCTGGGTGCGGACCGAGATGGCCGAGCGCTCGGCGCGCGCCGAGGCGGAGCAGCGCGGCGTCGGCACCGAGCAGATCTGGAGCGAACGCGCCGCGCTCTATCCACCGGGCCGCGTCGCGACACCGCAGGAGGTCGCCGAGCTGATCGCATTCCTCGCGTCGGAGGAGTCGAGCGGAATCAGCGGAGAGGCGATCCGCGTCGCTCTCGGGAGCGTCTGGTAGACGCGCGCGCTCAGATGCGCGCCACCGCGATCACGGCGAGCGCACTTCCGAGCGCCGCGATCAGATACAGCAGCGGCGCCACCAGGGCGTCGCGCCGCGCGCCCCCGAAATCGATGAAGAAGTGGCGAAGGTGATGCGCGCCCTTCCAGAGCGGCAGCGCGATCAGCGCGAGCAACACCAACCGGCCAACGAGGTGGGAAGCGAGACGGTGCGCGCGATTGTACGCGAGCGCGTCGGGTGAGACGAAGCCGAGCGGAAGCGCGAGCCCCATCACGAGCAGCCAGCCCGTGAGGAGCACCGTGCCGAGCAGGATGCCCTGCCCAAAGAGCAGCCAGATCAGCGGCTCGAGCTTGAGCAGCGGGTGCTTCACCGCAGCACGCCTCCCGCGAGCACCGCCGCGAGCGCGCACGTGACACCGATCCAGAGCGCGTAGAGCAGCGCGAGGATCACCGGCTTCGGCGGCGGCTTGGCGGGCCCGATGCGCGGCGGCTGCGCCTTCGGAAAGAACGCGAAGAAGCGCACGCCGACGAAGATCACCGCGACCAGCGAGATCGCGTGGAATGCCACGTAGGGAGCGCTGCGGTAGCTCGCGAGCACGCGGTTCCAGTCCGCTTCGCCGGAGCCGAGCGACCACGCCGCGCACAGCACGAGCAGACCGAGCAGCAGGTAGACGATGCCCGTCAGATCGAACAGCGTGTAGCGCAGGTAGCGGCCGCCGAACGGGAAGCGATCGGGGAGCTGCGGCGGCGCCGTGCGCGTGCGGCCCGGCCGCGAGGGCGCCATCGCCTGCGGGTGCGCGTCTCTCGACATCAGTCGCTGGCTCCGCGCGGCAGCACGAGGCGCTTCGCCCAGTCGATCACCGCGTTGAACTTGGCCTGATTGACGGCCGCGGCCGGGTCGACGTGCTTCGGGCAGACTTCGCTGCACTCGTTTGCGAACGAGCACTCGAACACCGTTCCCTCGCCGCGGAAGATCTCGTTGCGCTCGGCGGCACCCTCGTCGCGCGAATCGAGGCTGTAGCGGTGCCCGAGCGCGATCGCCGCGGGCCCGAGGAAATCGGGCTCGTTCGCGATCACCGGGCACGCCGCGTAGCAGAGCATGCAGTTGATGCACATGCTGAACTGCTTGAACTCCTCGAGCTCGGCCGGCGACTGGCGCAGCGGGCCGGCTTCGACCGCGCGCTGCTTCGCGCGGATGATCCACGGCTTGACGCGCTTGAGCTTCTCCATGAAGCCCTCGGCCTCGACCACGAGATCGCGCACGACCGGGAAGTTCGCGAGCGGCGCGACCTCGACGGTCTCGCCGTACTCGCTCAGCGCATCCTTGCAGGTGAGGCGCGGCTCGCCGTTTACCATCATGCCGCAGCTCCCGCACACGGCCATGCGGCACGACCAGCGGTGGGAGAGCGTCGCGTCGACCTCGTCCTTGATGAAGTTCAGCGCGTCGAGCACCTTCCAGTCGTCGCGAACGGGAATCTCGTAGCTCTGCTTGCGCGGAGCCTCGTCGCGGTCGGGATCGAAGCGCGTGATCACGAACCTCTTCTTGCGCTGCGCGACGCTCATCTAGTACTTGCGCTCCTCGGGCTCCCAGTGCCCCAGCGTCACGCTCTTCTTGCCGAGGCGCGGCCCCGCGGGCTCGAAGTGGCACAGCGTGTGATGGAGGAAGTTCTGGTCATCGCGGTGCGGCGCGTCCCGCCGCGTGTGCGCACCGCGCGACTCGCGTCGGGCCGCCGCGGAGATCGCCACGGCCTCCGCGACGTCGAGCATGGCGCCCATCTCGAGCGCCGCAACGATCTCGGTGTTGAACACCGCGCTCGCATCCTCGAGCGCGAGGTCCGCGTAGCGCCCCTTGAGCTGTGCGACGCTGCGCACGGTCTCGTCCATCGTCTGTTGCGTGCGGTACACGCCGCAGCCGCTCTCCATCGCGTGGTGGAGGTCGGCGCGAATCCGCGCGAGCTTCTCGCCCCCCTTCTGCTTGCCGCACAGCGCCTTCACGCGCGCGGCCTCCTCCTCGGCCTCGCGCTGCA
>DASPGF010000043.1:0-5495 GCA_035620755.1 Myxococcota bacterium | reverse complement strand
TCACCGCGCTTCGACGCAGCCGCGCCCGCGTCTATTCGCGCACGGGGCGCGGGCGAATCGCTCAATGGGCCTCTCGCCAGTTCGCGCCGACGACGACCTCCACCCGCAGGCGCACCCGCAGCGGCCAGACGCCCTCCATGTGCTCGACGACGAGCTCGCGCAGCGCGTCCAGCTGGGCGGGCAGAACCTCGAACACGAGCTCGTCGTGGACCTGCAGGATCATCTGCGCGCCGGGCGCGCGCGCCTCGAGGGCGCGCGAAATGTCGACCATCGCCTTCTTGATCAGGTCGGCGGCGGTCCCCTGGATCACGCTGTTGACGGCCATGCGCTCGGCGGCCTGGCGCAGCGTGCGGTTGCGCGAGCCGAGATCCGGCAGATAGCGGCGTCGGCCGAGCAGCGTCTGCACGAAGCCGCGCTCGCGCGCCTGCTCGAGCGTGCGGTCGATGAAATCCCGCACACCGCGGTAGCGGTCGAAATACGCGTCGATGGTCGCCTGCGCTTCGGCGCTCGCGATGCCGAGCTGGTTGGCGAGGCCGAACGCCGAGAGGCCGTAGAGGATGCCGAAGTTCACAGCCTTGGCGTGCGCGCGCTGGTCGGGGCTCACCGCGTCGATGTCGATGCCGGCGATCTCGGCCGCGGTGCGCCGGTGGATGTCCTCCCCGCGCTCGAACGCCTGCAGCAAGCCCGCATCATCCGAGAAGTGCGCGAGGATGCGCAGCTCGACCTGCGAGTAGTCGGCCGAGAGCAGCCGAGTTCCCTCGGCGGGGATGAATGCCTCTCGGATCCGGATCCCCTCTTCACCGCGGATCGGGATGTTCTGCACGTTCGGATCGGCGGACGAGAGCCTTCCCGTCGCAGCGCCGAGCTGATGGAAGGTCGGGTGGATGCGCCCGGTCGCGGGGTTCACGAGCGGCGGCAGCGCGTCGACGTAGGTGCTGCGCAGCTTCGCGAGCTGCCGGTAGGCGAGGATCTGCGCGGGCAGGTCGTGCTGCGCGGCGAGCTGCACGAGCACGCCCTCGTCGGTCGAATAGCCCGTCTTGGTCTTCTTGATCGCGGGCAGCTTGAGCTTCTCGAACAGGATCTTCTGCAGCTGCTTGGGAGACGAGATCAAGAAGCGCTCGCCCGCGAGCTCGTAGATCTTCGCCTCGATGGTCTCGAGGCGGCGCCCCCATTCCTCGGAGAGCTTCTCGAGCAGCGGCTCGTCGATGCGCACGCCCGTCCGCTGCATGCGCGCGAGCACGCCCGTGAGCGGCAGCTCGACGTCGTCGCAGAGCGCGGACAGCCCATCCCGCTTCAGGCGATCCGACAGCAGCGGGTGTAGATCGAGCAGCGCGCGGAGCTGCTCGCCCGCCCACAGCGCGAGCTCCTCGGTCGCGAGCTCGTGCGCGGGCCTGGCCTTCGCGCCGCGACCCGCGAGCTCCTCCCAGCTCGCGACACGGCGGCCGAGCTCGCGCGAGGCGATCGCGGAGAACGCGTTCGCGCCCGCGGGATCGAGCAGCTGAGCCGCGATGCCCGCGTCGAAGGCCGGTGCGGGCAGCTCGAGCCCGACCTCGCCGAACGCGATCTGAAGCAGCTTGGCGTCGCACGCGATCCACGCGCGCGGGCTCGCGCCCTGGAACAGCGGCCGCAGCCGCTCCGCGGCGAGCTCGAGCGGGATTTCGCCGTCGGCCGAGCCGATCGCGAGGTAGGCGGCGCGCGACGCGCCGAGGCCGATCGCGACGCCCGCCACGCCGCCCGCGAGCGGCGCGCGCGCGCCGGCAACGCACAGCAGCGGGATCTGCGCGAGCTCCTGCAGCGGCTCCAGCGCGGCGTCGAGCGACGCTCCATCGCGTACCCGAACGACACTCAAAGGTGTCGACTGGGAAATGTGCGTGGCGCGCTCGCGCTCCGTCGCTGCGGCCTCGCGATCGCCCGCGGCGCGATCGCGCTCGGGCGCCGTCGCCTCGCCACGGCTCGCGCGGCGATCGCGCTGCGAGTCGAGCGCCTCGAGCAGGCGCGCGAACCCCAGCCGCTCGTAGAGCGCGCGGAGTGCCGCGCGATCGGGCTCGCGCAGCGGCTCGCTCTCGAGCTCGGCTGGAACGGGCGCGTCGGTGCGAAGCGTCGCGAGCCGCTTCGAGAGCCGCGCCTGCTCGACCTGCGATTCGAGCGCATTGCGCGCGCGCGTCGCGCGGATCTCCGAGCGGTGCTCGATCAGATTCTCGAGCGTCTGCCACTGCGCGATCAGCTCGGCCGCGCCCTTCTCGCCGATGCCCTTCACGCCGGGAATGTTGTCGCTCGGGTCGCCGACCAGCGCCCGCAGATCGAGGATGCGCTCGGGGGGCACGCCAAAGCGCTGCTCGACCTCGGCCGGCCCGTAGCGGCGATCCCTGACGCCGTCGAGCAGCGTCACGCGATCGCTCACGAGCTGCATCAGATCCTTGTCGGTCGAGACGATCGCGATCTGCGCATCGCGCGGCGCGCGCTCGACGAGCGTCGCGATCACGTCGTCCGCCTCGAAGCCGGGCAGCGAGACGATGGGGATCCGAAACGCCTCGACGAGCTCGTGCACGATCGGAAGCTGGACCTCGAGATCCTCGGGCTGCGCCTCGCGGTTCGCCTTGTAGGCGCCGTAGAGCTCGTCGCGAAACGTCGGACCGCGCGGATCGAAGACGACGACCACGCGGTCGGGCGCCTCCTCGCGGATCACCTTCGCGAGCATGTTCACGAAGCCGTAGGCGGCGTTGGTCGGTGTGCCGTCGGGCGCGCGCAGCGGCGGGATCGCGAAGAACGCGCGGTAGAGGGAGTTGGTGCCGTCGACGAAGACGAGCTTGGGGGGCGCGGCCGCGGATCCGCCTGTCATTCCGATCCCCCGCACCGGGCCGCCGGCTCGCGCCCGGCTGTCGGGTCGCTCAGCTGACGCGGGACTCCACGAAGCGCTGGACGTCGCCGATCGTGCGCATCTCCTCGACCGCGTCGTCGGGAACCTCGATGTTGAACGCCTCCTCGAGGCTCATCACGAGCTCGACCACGTCGAGCGAGTCCGCGCCGAGGTCGTCGAGGATGCTCGCGTCCTTCGTCACCTCGGCGCGCTCGACCCCGAGCTGATCGGCGACGATGGATTGGATCCGATCGGATAGATCGCTTGCCATTGATTCAGCCCCCCCTGAAGTTGAATAACGACAACTCCTCGAGCTCAGACGACGATCTCGTCGCTGCCTTCGTAGCGGTACGGGTCGAACAGCTTCGTCTGGATGTAGCGCTCGCCGAAGCTCGGGATGATCACGACGATCAGCTTGCTGCCGCTGCCTTCGCCGGCCGCGTAGTCGAGCGCCGCGCTCACGGCAGCGCCCGACGAGATCCCGCAGAGGATGCCCTCCTCGCTCGCGAGCCGGCGCGCCATCGCGAGCGCGTCGTCGTTTGCGACCTTGATCACGCCGTCGAGCAGCTTCTTGTCGAGCACGTCGGGGACGAAGCCCGCGCCGATCCCCTGGATCAGGTGCTTGCCGGGAGAGCCGCCCGAGAGCACGGGGCTGTCCGCGGGCTCGACCGCGATCGCCTTGAAGCCCGGCTTGCGTTGCTTGATGACCTGCGCGACGCCCGTGATCGTTCCGCCGGTGCCCACGCCCGCGATCAGCGCGTCGACCTTGCCGTCGGTGTCGTCCCAGATCTCCTCCGCGGTCGTCCTGCGGTGTACCTCGGGGTTCGCGGGGTTCTGGAACTGCTGCGGCATGAACGCGTTCGGGATCTCCGACAGCAGCGCCTTGGCGCGGTCGATCGCGCCGGGCATTCCCTTCGCGGGATCGGTGAGGATGAGCTTCGCGCCGAACGCGCGCAGCACGGCGCGGCGCTCCGGGCTCATCGACTCGGGCATGGTCAGGATGCACTGGTAGCCCTTGACGGCCGCCACCATCGCGAGCGCGATGCCCGTGTTGCCGCTGGTGGGCTCGACGATCACGGTCTCACCGGGAATCAGCGCGCCCGCCCTCTCGGCATCCTCGATCATCGCGAGGCCGATGCGGTCCTTGACGCTGTTCGCGGGATTGTGGCTCTCGAGCTTCGCGACGATCATCGGCGCAACCGACGCGGCAACTCGATTGAGCCGCACGAGCGGCGTGCGACCGATCAGCTCCGTGATCGATTGGGCAATCTTCATCGGGGGGTCCTCCTGTAACGTGGGCCTCAGCATAACGCGATCGGGCGCTGCGTGTCACGCGCAGGCGTCCGCGGGCCGATCTCCGGCTCTGCGCCGAGCACCTCGCGAATCAACACCGTTGCGTAGCTGCCCGGCGGCAGCTCGAAATCCAGCCAGAAGCCGCCCGCAAAATCCCGCATGCGCGCGGCGAGCGGTCGCACGCGCAGCGCGCGCCGCGCCCCGCGGAGCCGAATCCCGCGCGGCGCGCGCAGCTCGCAGGGATCGATGCCGCGCGCAGCGAGCACGGCGCGTTCGCGCCGCGCGACGTCGCCGGCGGGCTCGATGACGCGGCTCCCGAAAACGGGGCCGGTCGGGCTGATCTCGAATGCGTCCGCGCGCAACTGCTCGCGCTCGGCATCCTCCACTCGAAACTGCCCGCCCGACGCGTGGATCAGCGCCACGTCGCCCAGCTCGAGCACGCCGATCCGTTCCACGCGAGCGGCGAGCAGCTCGTTGAAGACCGCCGACTGCAGCGCGGAGATCGCGAAACGCGCCGCGCGGCGATCCGCGAGCACGGGCTCGCCGCGCAGCAGGCGCGCGCCGACCTCGGCATTGCGGCCGTCGCGCCCGAAGCGTTGGGCGCCGAAGAAATTCGCCATCCCGAGCCGGGCTATCCGCTCGAAGCGCAGGCGCGCCACCGCGCGCGCGTCCTCATCGACGCCGCGCACCGCGATCTCGAAGCGGTTCCCGCGCAGCTGTCCGGTCCGCAGCTTGTGCGCGTGCGCGCTCGCCTCGAGCACGCGCATCCCGTCGCACGCGAGCTCCAGCGCGCGCCGCGGATCGAGGCGCGGCACCGAGAACCACTGCGTCGCGACCGCGAAGCGATCCTTGCGGCCCGCGTAGCCGACCTCGCTCGGTCGCACGCGCGCCGCGCGCGAGAGCGCGCTGGCAACCTCCTCGGTGGTGACGAGGCGCTTCTCGACCTTCACGAACGTGTGTCCGCCTGCGCCGCTCGGCGCGTAGAGCGGCAGCTCCTCGACGCGGAAATCCTCCGGCTGACTGCGAATGATCGCCATGCGGGTCACCGACTGACCGCGCGCGACACTGGCGCGAACGATCGGCGATGCACCGGACACGGACCGAGGCGATCGAGCGCGGCGAGGTGCTCGCGCGTTCCATAGCCCATGTGGCGCCCAAACCCGTAGCCCGGGAAGCGCGCGTCGAGCTCGCACATGCGCGCGTCACGGTGCACCTTCGCGACGATCGAAGCAGCCGCGATCGACGCGTCCCGCGCGTCGCCGTGCACCAGCGCGGTCTGCGGAGCGCCGAGCTCCGGCAGCGTGCGCGCGTCGACGAGCACGTGATCGGGCCGAACCTCCAGACC
>DASPGF010000042.1:0-2491 GCA_035620755.1 Myxococcota bacterium | reverse complement strand
CTCCGGGATTGCCGAGCCCGACCACGAGCTTCATCGCGCGCAGCCGTCGCTAGTCGGCGCCCTTCTTCTCGGCGGCCGGCTCGGCGGCGCCCTCGGCCTTCTCCGCCTCGGCGGCCTCGCCCTCCGCGGCGGCTGCCGCCGGCGCGGCTTCCTCGGCGATCGAGGGAGCGACGACCGAGACGATCGGCACGTCGGGGTCGTTGAGGATCGCGACGCCCTCGGGCACGGCGAGGTCGCGCACGTGGATCGAGTGGCCGATCTCGAGCGCGCTCACATCGACCGCGAACTCCTCGGGAATCGCGTTCGGCAGGCACTCGACGTCGAGCTCGCGCGTCGCGTGATCCATGATGCCGCCCGCGAGCGCGACGCCGGCCGCGATGCCCTTGAGGTGCACCGGCACCGAGACGTGGATCTTCTGCGTGAGGTCGACCGCGTACAGATCGGCGTGCAGGTAGTCGCCCGTGATCGGATTGCGCTGCAGCTCCTTCACGAGCACCTGGCGGCCGTCGAAGTCGCCGCCGTCCGCGACGCGCAGATCGATCAGCGTGTTCATGCCCGCGCTGGCCTCGCGCAGCAGCAGCTCGAGCTCGCGCGGATCGAGGCTGATCGCCGCCGGCTCGGCGTTGCGCCGGTAGCAGACGCCCGGGATGCGGCCCGCCGCGCGCAGCTTGCGCGCGACGCCCTTGCCGCGCGCGCCGCGCAGCTCCACGCTCAGTGCGTACTCACCCATCGAACTCTCCTCACGGGATCTTCAGACGAGCGGCGAACCCGCGCGCTCAGACGAACAGCGAGCTCACGCTCTCCTCGTTGTTGATCCTTCTTATGGCCTCGCCGAGCAGCGGCGCGATCGTCTTCACGTGCAGCTTCGAGCAATCGCGCGCGTCGGGCCGCAGCGGAATGGTGTCGGTGACGATCAGCTCGCGCAGCGGGCTCTCCTCGATGCGCTTGACGGCCGGCCCCGAGAGCACGGGGTGCGTGCTCACCGCGTAGACCGCCTTCGCGCCCTCGCGGTCGAGAGCGCGCGCGCTCTCGGCGAGCGTGCCCGCGGTGTCGACCATGTCGTCGACGATCACGCAGGTCTGCCCCTTCACCTGGCCGACGATGTTCATCACCTCGGCGACGTTCGAGGCCTCGCGGCGCTTGTCGATGATCGCGAGGTTTGCGCTGAGCCGCTTCGCGTACGCGCGCGCGCGCTCCACGCCGCCTGCGTCGGGCGAGATGATCGTGAGCGGGCCCGCATAGCGGCGGTTGATCTCGTCGAGCATCACGGGCGTCGCGTAGATGTTGTCGACCGGAATGTTGAAGAAGCCCTGGATCTGGCCCGCGTGCAGATCGATGCAGAGCAGGCGATCCGTGCCCGGCGCGCCGATCAGATCCGCGACGAGCTTGGCGGAGATCGGCACCCGCGGCCGCACCTTGCGATCCTGGCGCGCGTAGCCGTAGTAGGGGATGACCGCCGTGATGCGCTTGGCGGACGATCGGCGCAGCGCGTCGATCATGATCAGCAGCTCCATCAGGTGCGTGTTCGCGGGCGACGACGTCGACTGGATCACGAAGCAGTCCATGCCGCGCACGTTCTCCTGGATCTCGACGTTCACCTCCCCATCGCTGAAGGTGCCGACCTCCGCCTTGCCGAGCTGCGTGTCGAGGTGGCGGGCGACGGCCTCGGCGAGCGTGGGGTTGGAGTTGCCCGTGAAGAGCTTGGCGCGTTGCATGATCTCGCGACTCCGGAGCCGACCCGAGCGAGCGGCTCGCGGGCCGGCGAATCGGGAACCTGGGAGGCGAGAAGCCTAACGAGATTCCCGCGTCGATGCGACCCGCGCCCAGATCGGCGGCTCGAAGGCGGCCTTCTCGAGCGCGCGCTGCGCGGCGCTCTCGCTCTCGAACACGCCGAACACGGTGGCGCCGCTGCCCGACATGCCGACCGCGCGGGCGCCGAGCGCGCGGAGCTGTCGCTGCAGCCGCGCGATCGGCGGGCAGAGCCGGACCGCGATCGGCTCGAGGTCGTTCTCGAGGCTCAGCCCGGGCAGGCCCGCAAGCTCGGACAGGGTGGCAGGCGCGGGCGCTTCGAGAGGTCTGCTCGATTCGCCAGGCTCGACATCGCCCGCCGTCGAGGCGAGCGAATCGGCGGCGCTGCGACTCCGAGAGGCCGGCGCCGGCGCCGAGCGGGAGCCGAGCGCGGGCCGGATCGCCGCGTAGGCGCGGAACACGTCCGCGGTTGCGAGCGCTAGGCCCGGGTTCGCGAGCAGCAGCGCGAGCGAGCGCAGGCCGCTCACGGGCTCGCGCCGCTCGCCGATTCCCGTGACGCGCGCGGGCTTCGGGTCGAGGAAGAACGGCACGTCGGCGCCGAGCGCGAGCGCGATCTCCTCGAGCTGCGCGGTCGCGAGCGCGCCCGGGAACAGCTCGGCGAGCGCGCGCAGCACCGCGCCCGCGTCGCTCGAGCCGCCGCCGAGCCCCGCGCCCACGGGCACGCGCTTGTCGATGCGCAGCC
>DASPGF010000041.1:0-4591 GCA_035620755.1 Myxococcota bacterium | reverse complement strand
GCTCTACTTCGCGAACGGCCTCGCCGCGAACGACCCCGATTCGACCGAGCGCATCTGGCGCGCGGTGGTCGCGCTCTGCCCCGACGTCACTCGTCGCATCGCGCTGTTCAACTGCCGAATCGACCGCCCCGAGCGCTCGCGTCAGCTCGGCGAGGCGTGCGTGGGCTGGCCCGCCGCGGACCACTACGTGCTGATGGGAACCGGAACCTACATCTTCGCGCGCGCGGCGACTGCGCGCGGGCTCGACGTGCGCAAGCTCGTGATCGCCGAGAAGCAGGATGCGAGCGGCGTGTTCGAGACCCTGCTCGAGCGCGCGGGCGACTCGGCGCTGATCATGGGAATGGGAAACGTCCACGGCGGCGGCGAGGAGCTGGTGCGCCTGTTCCGCAACCGCGGCACGCGCAAGGATCTCCACGCATGGAACTGAACCTGCTCGCGCTCTCGATCGGCCTCGGGCTCGCGGTGAGCCTGCTGTTCTCGGAGCTGTTCGGGCTCGCGGTCGGCGGCCTCGTCGTCCCGGGCTACATCGCGCTCTACCTGACGAGGCCCATCGACCTCGCGATCACGCTCGCGGCAGCACTGCTCACGTTCTTCCTGATCCGCATCGCGTCGACGTTCGTGATCATCTATGGGCGGCGCCGGACCGCGGCGATGATCCTCGTGGGCTATGCGGCGGGCGTGCTGCTGAGTGCCGCGCTCGCGGCCTTTCACGAGGTCGGCGCCGAGGCGATGACTCCTATGGTCGTGCCGCCCGCGGACGCGCTCGCGCACGCGTCGGCGAGCCGCGGCCTGCTCGAGGCCGGCGTGATCGGCTACATCGTGCCGGGCCTGATCGCGATCTGGCTCGATCGGCAGGGAATCGTGCCCACGATCGCCGCGCTGGTCACGAGCGCGGTCGTGGTACGACTGCTGCTGATCCTCGTCGTGCCGCAGGAGCTGCAGTGGTTCGAGGCGGCTCCCGATCTGCTGCCCGAGCTCGAGGAAGTGGTGCTGCCGTGAAGCGCATCTACTGGAGACCGACCGGCGTCTCGACCAACGAGCTGCTCGTGATCGCCGCGATCGCGACTGCCGCGCTCGTGGTCGTGGAGGCGTTTCCCGAGCGCACGAGCGAGCTCTACCTGAAGCAGATGCTCGACGCCTCCCAGCTCGCGGACGATGCGATGGACGTGCTGCGCGCCGAGCGCGAGCGACGCGGCATTCCGATCGATCCGATCGCGGATCCCGCGGGCTCGGGGCTGATCGGCGTCGCGATGAGCGAGGTCACGAGCAATACGGGCAACCTGCTCGCGAAGCAGACCACCATCAACCCGAACTGGGCCGCGGTCGCTGTGCAGCTGCTGCGCGAGGCCGGCGTCGAGGAAGGCGACACCGTTGCGGTCGGCATCTCGGGCTCCTTTCCCGCGATGAACGTCGCGCTCTACGCGGCGCTGATCACGCTGCGCGTCGAGCCGATCGCAATCTCGAGCGTGTCCGCCTCGCAGTGGGGCGCCAATCATCCGAGGTTCCTCTGGCTCGACATGGAGCGCGCGCTCTTCGACAAGAAGGTGTTTCCGATCCGCTCGGTCGCGACTTCGCTCGGCGGCGCCGAGGATCGCGCGGCGGGGCTCTCGAAGGAGGGCATCGAGCGTCTGCGGCGCGCGATCGCGCGCAGCAAGCTGCGCTTCATCGAGCCCGAGAACTACGCCGAGAGCGTGGTCGAGCGCATGGCGATCTATCACGACGTGGCGGGCGACAAGCCGATCCGCGCCTACATCAACGTCGGCGGCGGCACCTCGTCGGTCGGCACGCGCCGCTCCAAGTTCGCGTTCCAGCCCGGCATCAATACGCGCACGCCGCCGCGCGCGGCGCTGATCGATTCGGTGATGGCGCGCTTCCTCGACGAGAAGATCCCCGTGATCCACTTCCTCCAGGTCAACCGCATGGCGCAGCGCTATGGCCTGCCGCTGAGCCCGCAGCTGCGCCCGCCGATCGGAAGCGGGCAGATCTTCCTGCAGCGCCGCTACAACCCCGCGCTCGCGGTCGGCGGGCTCGCGCTCGTGATCGGCAGCCTGTTCCTGTTCATGCGTTCGGGCCGCGGACGCATGGCGCTCGAGTCGGGCCGCACGCTCGACCGCAAGCTCGAGCCGACCCTGTAGCCCGGGCAGTTCCGTTCTCGGATGAGTGATCCACGCTGGCCGGGGCCGTGATGAGTGATCCACGCTGGCCGGGGGCGAGTTGGCCGTGGTGGCCCGAGGGGCTGCGGTCAGCGTGTGTCGTCGCGATTTCCGATCCAGCCGCGGCGCCGGAACCACAGCAGGAACGCCACGGCCGTCACCACGAACGACAGCCAGACGGCCGCATAGCCCCAGCGCCAGCGCAGCTCGGGCATGTAGTCGAAGTTCATGCCGTAGACGCCCGCGAGGAAGGTCAGCGGAATGAAGATCGTCGCGACGATCGTGAGCGTCTTCATCACCTCGTTGAGCCGGTGGCTCGCACTCGAGAGCTGCAGCTCGATCAGGCCGACCAGCATCTCGCGAAAGCTCTCGATCGCGTCGAGCGTCTGGAATGCGTGGTCGTGCGTGTCGCGCAGATACGGCTTCACGCGCTCGGAGAAGGGCATCGCCTCGTCGCGCAGCAGTGAGTGGATCGCGTCGCGCTGGCGCCACTGCACGCGGTGCAGGTTCAACACGCGGCGGCGCATCGCGTGGATGCGCGCGAGCGAGACGTGGTTCGGCTTCGAGATCACCACCTCTTCGAGCTCGTCGATCGTATTCGCGATCGCCTCGACGACGGGGAAGTAGCCGTCGATCACCGCGTCGATCAGCGCGTACATCAGGAAGTCGGCGCGCTCGTCGCGGATGCGCGTCTGCGGCGAGCGGATGCGCGCGCGCACGGGGTCGAAGACATCGCCCGCGTGCTCCTGGAACGAGGCGACCCAGTTCGGTCCGAGCACGAGCGTCACCTGCTCGATGTCGATCGCGCCGCTCTCGGTCATGCGCGCCATCTGCGTGACGACGAGCAGCCGGTCGTCGTAGAGCTCGGCCTTCGGGCGCTGCGGAATGTTCACCACGTCGGCCATCGCGAGCTGGTGGATGCCGAGCGCGTCGCCGATCTGCTCGAGCGCGCGGCCGTCGCCGAAGCCGACGATGTCGATCCAGGTGACGCGGTCGGATCGCTGGATCAGAGTGCGCAGCTCATGGGCGTCTTCGACGCTGTGCTCCTCGAGCGCATCGTGCGCATAACACATCGCGCTCAGGCTCGGGCCGGGCGCGTCCTCGGGCACGACGAACTCACCCGGCGCGGCCCCGGACGGCGGGCGCCGCCGACGCGTGTGCGCGGATCGAGCGAGCAGGCCGCGCGCCTCGCGCAGCGCCGCCGCCTCGCGCTGGCGCTTGCTGCCGCGCCGCGATCGGCTCACGATTCGCGCTCCAGCGGCCGCCTCACGATCCGCGCTCGAGCGATCGGCCCGGCTCGCGCGGCTCCGCGGCGCGCGGCGTCGCCTCGGGGGCGTTGCCCGCGCGCGGCTCGGTCTGCGCGCGCGCGCCGCGCGGCAGGCCGTTCGCGGCCGCCGCCCGCAGCTGCGCGAGCCAGCGGCGCGCCCAGACGAACTCCGTCGAGAGCACCACGAGGCCGAACGGGATCACCGCGATCGCGGGTCCCGGCAGCACGAGCATCGCGATCCCGAGCAGCAGCAGCGTCGAGCCGATCAGCGCGATCGCGATGCGGCGCGCCCCGCGCAGGCTCACGCGCACGAGGCGGTCGAGCTCGGCTTCGACGGACGAGAGCGGGAACCCGGGCTCGGGGGTGGCGAACACGATCGATGCGCCGACGCCGAGCGCGAGAATGGCGAGGATCACCGAGAGCGACACCGCGATCGGGATCGGATACTGATGGGCGAGCAGCATCTTCACGCCGATGAACGCGAGGATGAAGATCAGGCTGAGCTTGAGCATGCGGAACCGGCCGAGCAGCGGCGCGACCACGAAGTAGAGGCTGCGCAGGCCGAGGATCGCGAACGCGTTGGAGCTGAACGCGATGAACGGGTCGCGCGTCACCGCGATCACGGCGGGAATCGAATCGATCGCGAACACGAGGTCCGACGCCTCGACCACGAGCAGCGAGAGGAACAGCGGCGTCGCCACGCGCCGCCCGTTGCAGCGCCCGAAGAACGACGCGCCGTGGAAATCCGAGGTCACCGCGAAGTGCTTCTCGACGAAACGGATCAGCGCGTTCTTCTCGGGCCGCAGGCTCTGCTTGCGGTCGATGAACATCTTGACGGCCGTTGCGATCAGCAGCGCACCGAACACGTAGGTGAGCCAGTCGAAGCGCTCGACCAGCGCGAGGCCCGAGATGATGAACGCGGCGCGCATCACGAGCGCGCCGAGCACGCCCCAGAACAGCACGCGATGCTGGTTCTCGAGCGGCACCTCGAAGTACGAGAAGATCATCGCGATCACGAAGATGTTGTCGAGGCTCAGCGACTTCTCGACCACGTAGGCGGTGAAGAACTCGATCGCGGCCTCGCGGCCGTCGAGCTCGTTGCCGACCTCGAGGCCGATCCCCATCCTGTGGTTCTCGTACGCGTTGAAGATGAACGCGTTGAAGCAGAGCG
>DASPGF010000040.1:0-3646 GCA_035620755.1 Myxococcota bacterium | reverse complement strand
CCGGATCTCTTCCAGATCGTGCGGGCGCGCGCTTCGCGCGGACGCACGCATCGCGTCGAGCAGCGCGCCGAGCTCGCGCGGCAGCGGCTCGCTCGCAAGCAGCTGGGCGGTCAGCACCCCGAGCGAGTAGACGTCGTCTGCAGCCGCAGGGCTCTCGCCGCCGCGCACCTGTGGGCTCGCGTGCGCGCCCCTCGGCGTTTGCGAGGTCGCCGCGCGCAGCGTGGCCGCGACGCGAAAGTCGGTCACCCGAATCGCTCCGCGCTCGTCGCGCAGGATCTTCGACGCCTTCAGATCGCCGTGGACGACGCCTCGCGCATGCGCGGCCTCGAGCGCGGCCGCGACCTGGGCGAGCGCGCCGAGCCGATCGGCCGCCGATTCGGCTGCGAGATCGACGATGCGCGCGCCCGCGACATACTCGCGACAGATGAATGGCGCGCCGCCCGCGCGGTGGAAGTCGAAGACGCGCGCGATGTGCGGGTGTGCGAGCGGCCGCGTCTCGCGACACGCGTCGCGCAGCGCTTCCCAGTGCCCCGCGAGCGCAGCGCCGAGCAGCCGCAGCGCAACCTGCTCGCCGAGCTCGGCGTCGCGAGCGAGGCAGAGCTCGGTCGCGCCGCTCGCGTCGATCGTCTCGAGGACCCAGAACCGGTCGGCCAGGCAGCGACCCTGCGTCATCGGGCGGCGCCTCCCGCGGCCTCCGCGCCGCGGCCGTGCTGCGCGGCAGCGCGGCGTCTCACGGCAACGCCACCGGGGGGAGCGTGTTGTCGCCGATCCAGATCTCCTCGGTGGGCTGACGCGGAAGCATGTAGACGTCGGAGATCATCGCATTCTCGGCGCGGTAGACGTCGCGGAGCAGGCGCTGCCACTCCTGGTACTGGGCCTGCGCGGTCCCCTGCAGGCGAACCGCCGTCGACTCGAGCTCGACGACCATCGGGCCCACCTCGGATTGGAACGATTCGGCGAGCTCGCGCAGGCCTTCCTGGTGCATCTCGCGCTGCTTGCCGAGCGAGCTCACGATCTGCATCTGGTACTGGATGATCGCCGCCCCGGCCACTGCGGCGGCGATGACCTCCGGAGTGCCGAAGAATGCGCCCGTGAGGCCGATCGCCGCCAGCGTGAGCGCGGTCGCGGCACCGCGCGCGATCTGCTCGCGGCGCAGCGCTTCCTCGGCGAGGATCTCGCTGCTCGAAGCTTCGCGCCAGCGCCAGTAATGGGGCTCGAGCTGCGTGCTGAAGTTCTGGTAGCGGACGCCGAGCGTGTCCGTGAACATCTCGTCGCGCAGGCGCACTTCGGCCACGCGCTGGAGCATGGGCTCGTCGCGCGCGGGGAGCCGGACGATCTCGACCCTGCCGCGCTCGTCCGTCCTCAGGTATCCGTCGAAGACCTCGGGCGACAGCTGGGCGGCGAACTGCAGCTCGGAAATCGTCGGGATCTCCGCGAGCTCTTTGGCGTCGAGCTCCGATCTCGCTTCGACCATCGCATTCGCGATCGTGTTGGCCATCGGCTGATGGGGATCGAGCCGTCGGTCGGAGGTTCCGTACGCTCCCGCGGGCACTTCGTTCTCGTAGATTCGCTTGAACCAGCTGCGGCCCGATGCGTCGCTGACCTCGACGAGCAGCCGCAGCTCGCGGCCCGTGGAGTGGAGGATCGTCGCCCTGACGATCACGTCGGACGCGATCGGCTCGTCGGGCAGCACGCCGACGCTTCCCCACTGGCCCGACTTCTCGAGCGTGTGCTTCAACAGGACGGGTAGCAGCTTCGCCTCGGCCTGCCGGATCTCGGGGTAGACGTCCTCGGGAATGGGCTCTCCCGGCGCGGGCAGCCCGGGATCGAATTCGATCAGCGCGACGTCGAGCCGCGCGCTCTCCGGCAGATCGGCGGGCGCCTGCAGCGCCTCGGGCGCCTTCGCGTCGATCGCCGCGATCGATGCGCAACCGACGCTGCCCGAGGTCGAGAGAATTGCCAGTGCGAAGCTGAGAGATCTCATGGAGCGATCGATTCGTACCCGCAGCAGTCGACGGTCGGCAAGACTGCGTCCGCCGCGTTCGACGGCCAGCCGTTCTACTTGATTCCCTTGTGCTTGCGATACTCCTCCCAGTATCGCTCGCGAAGCACGGGATCGGTCTCCTTCATCGCGAGCTCGCGGAGCTGAGCCGCGAGCGTGTCGTCGTCCTCGCCGCTTCCCACATCGGGTGGCGGGCGGTAGCCGGTCGAGCCGACCTCGGCGCCGCCCGTGCTCGCGCTCGTCGACGAAGGAGCTCCATCCACACCGTCCCGACTCGCCGTCTGCGACCCCGCAGAGCCGTGCGCGCGCGAGCCCGGCTCGGGCTCGCCGGGCGCTCCGGAGCCGGGCGCCGACGCTGCAGCGCCACCGGCCGTCGCGTCGGCGCCGCGGTCGCCACTCGATGCCATGGCCGCCGCGTGCTCGTGCTGGATCATCTCATCGACCTGGCTCTGGTGTTCCTCGAGTCGCTCGAGGGCGCGCTGCAGCTCGTCCCCGACCGGGTCGCGCGTCGGTGCGCTCTGCGCTCCCGCAGCGGTGAGCCCGCCATCACGCGCCGCGCCGGCTCCCTGGTCCGCCCGCGGGGTCGGCGCGCCCGCGGCCGCGCCCGCTTGCCCGGCGGTGCCCCCCGCCGCGGCCTGCTGCGCGCCCGACTCTCCCCCGGCAGTCTGGGAGCCGGATGCTTGGCTCGTCGCGTCCGCCGCGCTCTGGGAGCCGGAAGCGTGCGCCGATTCGCCTCCGGCACTCGGCGAGCCGGACGCTTGGCTCGTCGCGCCCCCCGCGCTCTGGGAGCCGGAAGCTCGAGCCGACTCGCCTCCGGTCGTCTGGGAGCCGGAAGCTTGGGCCGACTCGCCTGGCGCGGGCTGCGAAGCGGAGCTGCCTGCTGGTTCCGCCGCGCCAGTCTGCGAGCCGGACGCCCCGGCCTGCTCGCCCGCGGCGGCCTCGGAGCCGGAAGCCTGGCTCGTCTCGCTCGCGGCAGGCTGCGAGCCCGACGCGGCCGCCGACTCGGAGGCTCCCGAAGATTGCGTCGCGGGCTGCTGCGCGTCGCTGCGGTCGTCGCTCGACTGCGTCGGTCGGCTGGCCTCCGAAGGCGCCGCTGGCGATTGCTGGCTTTGCGCCGGCGGCTGTGTCGGGGGCGCCTGGGATGACTCGGACGTCGCGCACGCAGTCCAGGCCGCGGTGCCCGCGGCGAGCAGGATCCGCGCGAGGCCGGATCGAGCTGTTCTCGGCGCCGGCACTCGGCGCGCGGCCGTCACTCGACGATCGATCGCCCCCTCGACGCATACCAGGCTTCGATCCGCGACATGATCTCCTGCGCGCTCTCCGCGTACTCGAACAGCTCGAGGTGAGCGGGCTGGATCATGCCCTCGGTCACCAGGAAATCGAAGTCGATCGCGGATCTCCAGAACTCCGCGCCGACGAGGATCACGGGCAGGGGCTCGCGCTTGCCGGTCTGGATCAGACACAGGATCTCGAATAGCTCATCGAAGGTTCCGTAACCACCCGGGAACGCGACGAGCGCGCGCGCGCGCATCGCGAAGTGGAGCTTGCGCAGCGCGAAGTAGCGGAACTCGAAGCACAGTGCGGGCGTGACGTACGGATTCGGCTGCTGCTCCTCGGGCAGCGCGACGTTCAGGCCGATCGACA
>DASPGF010000039.1:0-2632 GCA_035620755.1 Myxococcota bacterium | reverse complement strand
CGCGCGGCGCGGCACGGAGTGCTGCTCGGCGTGGAGCGGCCGTTCCTGTTCCGCGTCGGCGAGGCCGCGATCGACGAGATGGCGGGCACGTACCCCGAGCTGCGCGAGCGGCGCGCCTACATCACGGGCCGCATCCAGCGCGAGGAGGAGCGCTTCCTCGAGACGCTCTCGAAGGGGCTCGCTCGGCTCGAGGAAGACATCGAAGCCATCGAGCGCAGCGGCTCGCAGGTGCTGCCCGGCTCGGCAGTCTTCAAGCTCTACGACACCTACGGCTTTCCGGTCGATCTCACGGCCGACATCCTGCGCGGCCGCAAGCTGGCGATCGACGAAGCGGGCTTCGAGACGGCGATGCGCGCGCAGCGCGAGCGAGCGCGCGCGGCCTGGAAGGGAAGCGGTGACGAGCGCGTCGCGGAGATCTACGGGCGGCTCGCAGCCGACCTCAGCACCCGCTTCTGCGGGTACACCGAACTGCAATGCGGCTCGACGGTTCGCGCGCTGCTCGTCGAGGGCGAGAGCCGCGATGTCGCGACGCGCGGCCAGACGGTCGAGATCGTCGTCGACGAGACGCCCTTCTACGCGGAGAGCGGCGGACAGGTAGGCGACCGCGGCACGCTGCGCACCGCCGGCGCCGTCGTGGAGATCTCGGACACCCAGCGCCCGCTGCTCGATCTCGTGGTGCACCGCGGCGTGGTGCGCGAGGGCGCGCTGCGGCTCGACGAGGCGGCGACGCTCGAGGTCGATGCCGAGGCGCGCGCCGCGACCGTGCGCAACCACTCGGGCACGCACCTGCTTCACGCGGCATTGCGCGCGGTGCTCGGTAGCCAGGCGCTGCAGAAGGGCTCGCTCGTCGCGCCGGACCGGCTGCGCTTCGACTTCACGCACGATGCGCCCCTGACGGACCGGCAGATCGGGGCGATCGAGGATCTCGCGAACGGCTGGATCGAGCGCAACGCAGCAGCGAGCATCCGCCAGATGTCCTACCCGGACGCGATCGCCGCGGGAGCGATCGCGATCTTCGACGAGAAGTACGGCGACGTGGTGCGCGTGATCCAGTTCGGCGACTTCTCGACCGAGCTGTGCGGCGGCACGCACGCGCGCGCGACCGGCGAGATCGGCCTGCTCAAGATCCTCTCGGAATCGGGCATCGCGGCGGGCGTGCGGCGCATCGAGGCGCTCACGGGGCTCGGCGCGCTCGAGCACCTGCGCCGGCAGGAGCGCGCGCTGAGGCAAGCCGGTGAGCTGCTGCGCGTGTCGCCCGCCGAGGTGCCCGCGCGCATCGAGCGCCTGCTCGATGAAAGGCGCTCGAGCGAGCGCGAGGTCGAGCGGCTGCGCGCCGCGCAGCGCGGCGAGGCCTCGAAGCAGCTCGGCCGCGATTTCAAGGAGATCGCGGGCGTGCGCGTGATCGCGAGCCGCGTGGTCGGCGCGGGCGCGAAGGAGCTGCGCGCGATGGTCGACGACTTGCGCAGCCAGCTCTCGAGCGGGATCGTACTGCTCGCCGCCGAGCAGGATGGCGAGGTCTCGCTCGCGCTCGGTGTTACGAAGGACTTGACCGGCCGCTTCCGCGCGGGCGATCTGATCCGCGAGATCGCGGTCATCGTCGGCGGCAAGGGCGGCGGCCGGCCCGATTTCGCGCAGGCGGGCGGCAGCGATCCGAGTCGCATCGACGCCGCGTTCGCGCGGCTCGACGCACTGATCGCAGGGAGCTGAATTGAAGCAGTCCATCTCGTACACGGCCGATCCGTTCTGGCCGCGCCGTCGCGTCACGCGCGAGGTGCGCGTGGGCGACGTCGGCATCGGCGGATCGAACCCGATCCGCATCCAGTCGATGACGACGACCGACACGCAGGACACGCAGGCGACCGCCGACCAGGTCGAGCGCCTCGTCGGCGTCGGCTGCGAGATCGTGCGCATCACCGCGCCCTCGCTGACCGATGCCGAGAACCTCGCGGCCATCCGCAAGGAGCTCGAGCGGCGCAGGGTTCGCGTGCCGCTCGTCGCGGACATCCACTTCACGCCGAATGCGGCGATGGTCGCCGCCGAGCACGTCGAGAAGGTGCGCATCAACCCCGGGAACTTCGCGGACAAGAAGAAGTTCGCGGTGCTCGAGTACAGCGACTCCGAGTACGCGGAGGAGATCGAGCGCGTGGCCGAGAAGTTCCGGCCGCTGGTAAAGCGGTGCAAGCAGCTCGGGCGCGCGCTGCGCATCGGCACCAACCACGGCTCGCTCTCCGACCGCATCATGAACCGCTTCGGCGACAGCCCCGCCGGCATGGTCGAGAGCGCGCTCGAGTTCCTCGACGTCTGCGAGAGCGAGGGCTTTCGCGACGTCGTGTTCAGCATGAAGTCGAGCAACACGCAGGTCGCGATCCAGGCCTACCGGCTGCTCGCGGCGCGGCTCGAGGAGCGCGCGCCGGGCGAGCCGTCCTACCCCTTCCACGTGGGTGTGACCGAGGCGGGCTCGGGCGACGACGGTCGCATCAAGAGCGCGATCGGGATCGGCGCCCTGCTCGAGGACGGGCTCGGCGACACGATCCGCGTGTCGCTCACCGAGGACCCCGTGAAGGAGGTCCCCGTGGCGCGCGCCCTCGCCCGGCTCGCCGAGCAGGCGCTCGCGCGCGCGCGGGAGGCCGTC
>DASPGF010000038.1:0-5314 GCA_035620755.1 Myxococcota bacterium | reverse complement strand
GTCGGCGAGCGCGCCGAGCGCATCGCGCAGGCCGGGCTGGTCGGCGATCAGCCAGCTGCCGGCGGGATAGGAGCGGCGGCCCACGCGAAATTCGCGCTCCGCGATCTGCACCTCGAAGTCGGCGAGGCGGTAGCGCGCGGCGAGCAGCGCCTCCTGCCCCGTGTCGCGCAGCAGGTAGACGCGCGCGCCGCTCGCGAGCGAGCCCTTGGGCTCGACCTGCGCGCGCAGCGGCTCGATCGGCACCTCGAGGATCGAGGCGTCGTCGGCGCGCAGCGCGCGCACGCCGTAGTGGACGGGCAGCGCCCACGAGATGTCGTCGTAGGGCTCGTGCTCGGCGTCCGCGGGGAACTGCTGCGGCAGCAGCAGGTCGACCGCGTAGTTTCGATAGGGCTGGTCGAGCCGCACCACGAAGTCGCCCGCCGCGAGCTTCTCGCCCGCGATCGCGAAGTCGCGGCGCGCGCGCCCGACCTCGATCCGCTGGTCGAGCAGGCGGTTGACGAGGTTCGCGACGCGCAGCCGATCGCGCTGCTCGGCGGGAATCGCGAACGCGTACGGATCGCCTGCGACGCCGCGCTGCCACGAGTTGTAGCCCTTCTGGTAGAAGTTGCGCAGCAGCTGCTCGGCCTGGCCCGCGCAGTAATCCAGCGCCGCAAGGCTCGCGCTCTGGGAGTAGTTGACGTTGTCGCGGTGCGACCAGCGGAACTCGCGGCCGGGCGGGGGGAAGGGCCGGAACCACTCGCGCGTGAGGTACCTGCTGTACGGCTTGCGGATCACGCTCAGCGGAACCGCGTTGCCGAAGGTCTCGTAGCCGCGGCCGATCGCGTTGTGGTTCATCGCGACCGAGTCCGTGTAGTGGTGGCCGAACGCCTCGCCGAAATCCCAGGTCCAGACACCCGGCATGCCGTGCCCGCTGAGCGCGGACATCTCGTGGAAGCTCATCTCGAGGAACTCCGCGTAGACGATCGGATCGAGGTTCGGGTTGTAGGGCCCGGTGCCGTTCCAGGTCTGGAGCAGCGGGATCGCCTCGTGCAGATCGTGGAGCACGGTGGGGTGATAGTCGAAGAACATCTTCGCGACGGCGCGCGTCGTCTCGAGCACGAGCTGGTGCGCGTCGCGATTCGCGTCGACGAACACGTACTTGCCCCAATACGGCGGCGACTGGCGCGCGAGCGCGTCGTAGTCGGTCTGGCCGCGGTGGAAGCGCCGGAACCAGTCCGACATCTTGTCGCGGCCATCGGGGTTCGCGACGGGATTGATCAGCACCACCAGCTCCTCGCGGATGCGCCGGATCATCGGCTCCTCGGATACGGCGAGCCGGTAGGCGAGCTCCATCAGCATGTCGGGCGCGCCCGATTCATCCGCGTGGATCGCGCCGTTGAGGAAGTAGAACGGCCGCGCGCTCGCAAGCAGCGCCTCGAGCTGCGCGGGCGAAGTCTGCCGCGGGTCCGCGATCCGCGCGGTGGCGGCCTTGAGCTCGGGCAGCGCGCGGATGCCGGCTTCGTCGGCGATCGCGACGAGCAGGATCTCGCGCCCCTCCTCGGTCCTTCCGATCACCTCGAGGTGCACGCGCTCCGACGCTCGATCGAGCTCGCGCAGATACGCGTAGATCGCGGCGCTGTTCGGGAGCTCCCCCGCGGCGCCTGCGATGTGGCCGAGCACGTCGGCCGGCGAGGGAACGCTCGCCGATTCGGGCAGCGACGCGACCCACTCGCTCGAGAAGCGCGGATCCGAGGTCTCCCGCGCGATCGCCTCGCGCGAGCCCGGCTCGGGAACATCGACCGCTGCGCGCGCAGCACCGATGGGCGCCGCTGCGAGCAGCAGCGAGCCGATCGCGATCGCGAGCTCGCGCGGCCTGCGGGTCATGTCGCTCGCCCTCCACGCGGAGTCGGCCGCGCGCCGCGGCGCGCGCAATTCATATCCCGCCCGCCCGCGCGCGTCCAGCGGATTGCAAGCGAGCACCGCGCGCCGTATGGACTTCGCGCGATTTCTCCTATCATGCCGCCGCTGCGCACGACAGGGGGGGCGCGTTGAACCCGTACGCGGTCGGGATCGCGATCAGCCTGCTGATCTACCTGATCGTCGGGAGCTACGCGGGCCGCAAGGTCAAGCATCTCGACGACTACTTCGTCGCGGGACGCAGCGCGCCGACGCTGCTGATCGTCGGGACGCTGGTCGCGAGCTTCCTGAGCACGAGCGCATTTCTCGGCGAGACGGGCTTCTCCTACCAGGGCCACGGCCCGCTGCTGCTGATCATGATGGCGGTCAACGTGATGGGCTACGTGCTCGGCGCGTTGTTCTTCGGCCGCTATCTGCGGCGCAGCGAGGCACTCACGGTCGCCGAGTACTTCGGGCGCCGCTTCGAGAGTCAGGGCAAGCGCGTCCAGAGCGCCGCGGGCTGGACGATCATCGTCGGGCTCTCCGCCTACCTGCTCGCAGTGACGCAGGGCGCATCGCTCATCGTGTCCGAGGTCACGAACATTCCGTACTCGGCTGCGCTCGTCGTGGTGTGGGCGGGGTACACGCTGTTCACGTTCTATTCGGGATCGCGCGGTGTGATCATCACCGACACCATGATGTTCATGGTCTTCATGGTCGCGGGATTCGCTGCGCTCTACTACATCATCGCGAGCGCGGGTGGCTGGTTCGCGATGATCGAGGCGCTCGCGACCTTCGAGCCGAAGCGCGACCTGATCGCGTGGCACGGCTCGCTCGGTCCGGAGCTGCAGTGGCAGGCGCCCCTCGATGGCTTGAGCTGGGCGCTGATCCTCGGGCTGTCATGGGGCCTCGTGGTCGCGGTGAGCCCCTGGCAGTCGAGCCGCTACCTGATGGCGAAGGACGAGCACACGGTGGTGCGCGCTTCCTGCGTCGCGGTCGGCGCCGTGCTGATCCTCTACATCGCGTTGGTGTTCGGCGCGATCGCGATCAATCTCGCCAACAGCGAGATCGACCCGCCCGAGCGCGCGCTGGTCTGGGCGGGATTTCACCTGATGCCCACGCTTCCCGCGGTGATCCTGATGACGGGCATCATGGCCGCTGCGCTGTCCTCCGCGTCCACCTTCCTCTCGCTCGTCGGCTTCAGCGCGAGCCACGACCTCTTTCCACACCCGCTGCGCGACGACCGCCACCAGCTGCGCGTGACTCGCTACACGATGCTCGGCGTGGGGCTCGCTGCGCTCGGGCTCGCGTACTTCCAGCCGCCCGCGATCATGTGGATTGCCTATTTCGCGGGCACGCTGTTCGCGTCGTCCTGGGGGCCCGTCGCGTTCTTCAGCGTCTGGAGCGATCGCATCACCGCCGCGGCGGCGTTCTGGGGCATCGTCGCGGGCTTCGGCGGCAACGCGCTCGCGAAGCTGCTCGAATACCGCGGGATCCTCGATCTACCCGTATTGCTCGACCCGTTCCTGATCGGCCTCGCACTGAGCAGCGCCACGATTTGGATCGTCTCGTGCCTCGGCCGCGCGAGCGACGCCGAGCGGGCCTTTCGCGCGGCGCTCCACCATGTTCCCGAGCGGGAGCGCGACGAGCGCAAGCTTCGCGGCACGCTGCGCATCGCGCGCGCACTGATCGCGACGGGCGTGATCGCGATCGCATTCCTCATCGCATGCTATGCGCGCCCCTACGCGGCGGCGCGCGCGGCGATCGGATCGGGCGCGCAATCGACCAATCTCAGCGGAAGCGCCAATGAGCGGTGAGCTGCTGCTCGCGATCGGCTACGGCGCGGCGATGATCGTCGTGGGTGCGATCGCCCTGCGCATCGTCAAGCGCGACTACTCACCGCCACCGCGCCGCCAGCAGCGCGATTAGCGGCGCGCGCGATCGCGACGCCCTCGAGCTCGACGCTGCGCGGGCGAGCCGAACGCGAGATCAAGGCTGCGCTGGCGCGCCGAAGGCGGCCGGGATCGGCGGCCCCATGCGCGGGTTGAACTTCCGGTAGTCGATGCCGAGCAGCTCGAGCGCGGTCGCTGCGACGTCCGACTGGGTGACGGGGGCGGCGGGTACGACCTCGCCGCGCCGCGGAACGCCCCGCCCGGCGATGGCGATCCAGATCTCCTCGGAGCCGTCGAGGCCCACTGCGTGCTCGACCCATTCCTTCGGGTCGTGGCCGCGGCCGTGATCGGTGGTGATGATGATCGTGGTCGCATCGCGGTACTCGTCGATGCTCTGGACGAGCGTCCAGAGACGGCGCAGGTAGTCGTCGAAGACGTGGATGTAGTCGAGATAGCGGTCGTAGCGGCGCTCGTGCGCCCAGTCGTCCGTCTCGCCGAACGCGATGTAGAGCACGCGCGGCTTGTACTTCTGGATGTATTCGGCCGCGATCCCGTAGGTGACGGCATCGCTTCGCCCCTCGGGCCAGAGCGACATGATGTCGTGTTGGATTTCGCCGAGCCACAGCATGCGCTCGGTCGCGTACGCGGGCGCCACTTCCTCGAAGCCGGTGTTGGTGAAGAACAAGTCGGGCTCGCTCGAGGAGAGCGTTGCGAAGCCCGTCCACGATCCAATCGTTGCGACGTCGGTATACCCGAGATCGAGTGCGCGCTTCGCGATCTCCATGAAGCTGGGGTAGGGATATCGGATTGCATCGTTCGACACGACGTCGGCATGCGGCTCGCCGGTGAGGATCTCGATGTAGCCCGGCGCGGAGAACCACTGGTCGTTCTTGACGAGAACCGGCTCGCCGAGATCGGGGTTGCCGAGCAGCACGCCGCTCGGCACGAGCGTGTCCCAGAAGAACGGCATCAGCGCGCTGCGCGAGCGCTGCGGCGTCGAGCCGCCGAACGCCTCGCGCACGCGGACGGCTTCGTCTTCGTATTCGATGCCGGAGTTCTCGGGCGATGCCAGCACGCGCTCGTCGACGCCGCGGAACAGCTCCTCGCTGCGCAGCCCATCGATCGTGATCAGGATGACGCTCGGGCCGCGCGCGCCGCCATCGGCCGCGGGCTGCGGCGCGCGCGAGCCCGCACACGACGCGACGAACAGCGCGAGCGCGCAGATCGCGCAACCCGAAGCGGACCGAAACCATCTCTCCGGCATGTGGACTCCCCAGCTCGCCGTTTCGGCGGTACTTGCAAGTGGACAGTGCTAGCTCATTGGCTACGCAAAAGGAACGGCAAAGGAATGGAATCCGTAGGGCGATCAAGGTGCTCGCGAGCGCCGCCGCCCGAGCCCGAGCGCCGCTGCGAGCCCGAGCGCCAGCGAGAGCAGCGCGAGGCTGCGGCCGGACGCGGTGGGCACGGCCGCGCACGCATAGCCGACCGCACAGTCGCAACTCGCTTCGGGGTCGCACAGCAGCGCGACGTCGCTCGGCGTGCCGCCG
>DASPGF010000037.1:0-5601 GCA_035620755.1 Myxococcota bacterium | reverse complement strand
GGGCTCGAGCGCGGCTCGCGCTCGCTGCGCATCTGGCGCGAGCGGCGCGTGCGTCGCCGCAAGCTCGCCGCGGCCGAGGCGGCGGCGGCCGCGAGCACAGCGCCCGCCGAGGCCGCTGCACCGGCCGCGCTGCTCCCGGCCGACGCGGCGCGCGCCGGGAAGCGCGGCGCGGTGGGGCCGACGATCGTCGATCACATCGCCGCGCGGCCGCCGCGCCAGGGCGTGCAGGGGGCATTTGCGTTCGGCGAAGAGCGGCGCGGCCCCTACCAGCTCCCCGACATCAGCGTCTTCGAGCGGCCGCCCGAGGGATCGCGCAAGTACGACCGCGACAGCCTGATCATGAACTCGCGCATCCTCGAGAAGAAGCTGCAGGACTTCGGGATCGGGGGCCGCTGCGTGACCGTCCACCCCGGGCCGGTGATCACGATGTACGAGTTCGAGCCCGCATCGGGCGTCAAGGTAAACCGCATCGTGACGCTCGCCGACGACCTCGCGCTCGCGCTGCGCGCGCTCTCGGTGCGGATCATCGCGCCTCTTCCCGGGAAATCCGTGGTCGGAATCGAGGTCGCGAACCCCGACCGCGAGACCGTCTACCTGCGCGAGATCCTCGAGTCGGACGCGCTGCGCGCGGAGAAGTCGCTACTCACGATCGCGCTCGGCAAGGACATCTTCGGCAATCCGAGCCACGCCGACCTCGCGAAGATGCCGCACCTGCTCGTCGCGGGCTCCACCGGAACGGGCAAGAGCGTGTTCCTCAACGCGCTTCTGTGTTCGCTGCTGTGTCGCACCACGCCCGACGAGCTTCGCCTGCTGCTGGTCGATCCGAAGCTGCTCGAGCTGTCCGTCTACGGCGGGATCCCGCACCTGATCGCCGACGTGGTCACGAACCCGAAGCGCGCGGCCGCGGCGCTGGGCGGCATCGTCCGCAAGATGGAGGAGCGCTACCAGATGATGGCCGCGCTCGGCGTGCGGAGCATCGCGCAGTACAACGAGCGCGTGGATCGGGAGCTCGCAGCGGGAAAGCAGACCTTCCGGCTCAAGCCCAAGCCCGGCGAAGAGGAGGGGATCGAGGTTCCGTACCGGCGCCTTCCCTACATCGTCGTGATCATCGACGAGCTCGCGGATCTGATGGTCGTGTCCGCGCGCGAGGTCGAGGAGTCGCTGCAGCGACTCGCGCAGATGGCGCGCGCCGCGGGCATCCACCTCGTGCTCGCCACGCAGCGTCCGAGCGTCGACGTGCTCACGGGAATCATCAAGGCGAATTTCCCCGCGCGCATCTCGTTCCAGGTCTCGTCGCGCACGGATTCGCGGACCATTCTCGACCAGAACGGCGCGGATCACCTGCTCGGACAGGGCGACATGCTCTACCTGCCGCCGGGCACCTCGAAGCTGCAGCGGTACCACGGCGCGTTCGTCGACGAGAAGGAGGTCGACGCGCTCACCAAGCAGCTGCGCGCGCAGGGCGCCCCGAGCTTCGACGAGGATCTGCTGCAGGCGGCCGAAGAGAGCGAGACCGCTGAAGAGCGCAGCGAGGAGGTGGACGAGATGTTCGACCGGGCGGTCGCGATCGTGGCGGACAGCCGCAACGCGTCGATCTCCTACCTGCAGCGCCGGCTCAAGGTCGGCTACAACCGCGCGGCGCGGATGATCGAGCACATGGAGCAGGAGGGGATCGTCGGACCCCAGGTGGGCACCAAGCCGCGCGAAGTCTTCGTCAACTCCATCCAGCCGTGAATCCGAGCACGACTGCGCGCGTCTGATCGAAGCATGCGAATCCGAGCCGCCGCCGTCTGGGTACTCGCGCTGTCGACCGCGCTCGCCGCGCACGAGGCGCCCGCGCGCGCCGATGCGCCGAGCGATGCCGCGTGCGTCGACGCGGCGGTCGCCGCACTCCAGCGACGCTACGAGGCGGTGCGCGACCTGCGCGCCGACATCGTCCAGACCAGCCGCTCCGTCGCGCTCGGCTCGAGCGCCTCGGAGCAGCTGACCTCGAGGGGAAGCGTCGTGCTCGCGAAGCCCGGCAAGATGCGCTGGTCGTACGAGGAGCCCGAGCCGAGCCTCGTGGTGAGCGACGGCGAGACGCTGTGGATCTACGATCCGGTGCTGCGGGAGGCGCAGAAGCTCCCCGCGACGCAGGGCTATCTGTCGGGCGCGGCCGTCGAGTTCCTGCTCGGTGTGGGCGAGATCCGGCGCGCGTTCGACATCTCGGCGCTCGCATGCGACGACCAGCGCGCCGCGCTGCGCCTCGTACCGCGCGAGCCGAGCTCGTACGAGCGGCTCGAGATCGCCGTCGATCCGAAGAGCGGCGACCTGAGCCGGACTACGGTCTTCTTCGTGCTCGGCAACGTGACGGAGATCTCATTCAGCAACGTCGAGCTCAACCGCGACCCCGCGCCCGACGTGTTTCGCATCGAGCTCCCCTCCGACGTGCGCGTGATCGAGCTCGACGCGCCCTAGCTACCTGGGCAGTTCCGCTGTCGGCCGCGTGATCGGCCGCTGGCCGGGGCCCAGAAGCCCGGGGAGTTTCGCGTTCTGTTAAGTGGTCCGCGGCTGGCCGGGCCCAGTTGACCGGGATGCGCATCAGCGGCACCCGGACCCGCAGCGCGCAGCCGAAAAACGGCGCTGCAGCGACGATTTTCGTCAACACACGGAGTCCTCGCGGACCGTCTCGATTACCCATTTGCGGAAGCGCGCTGCTCTCTCGAGGACCACGCCGCAAAAAGAGGCGTCGGGAACCACCCGCAGTTCAACCGGCAGCGCGCCGACGAAGTCGTCAACCAACCGGCAGCTCGGGCGCAACTTCGCGTCCCGCGGCGGCAGGGCGCACGCAGCTGCGAGGTTGCGTCGGCTGCGAATCCCGCCCGGGAGATCTGCCGCTGGGCCGCCGGCACTCGGCGGTCACCGCGTTCGAGCCCTCGCGGCGCGCAGCGCTGTTGCAGCGCGAGCTTGCGGCCGCGCCTGCCCGCGCGCTGCCGTTGACACTGCGGGGTCGAGTGATAGAATCGAAAGCGCATAAAAGATGCGCGATTTCAATGAGTTCGGCGTCTCTTCCCCCCTCCACCCAGAGCGGAGGCACTCGCGCGGAGTGCACCGCAACGCTCCCGCGGAACGCGCACGGGGGGGCGAGCACCGGCGACACAGCAGGGGAATTCTCGAAGTTTCGAGCGAGATTCGCGCGCTGTTGGATGGTTCTGGGATGAATCGAGCGCCGCGATTCTGTGCAACGGTTGCGCCCGGGAACGGCAGGAGGTTCGCCAACCCCGCGCCGCGAGGCGGGTTCGAAGTTGCAGGATCGCAGCGCGCGCCAATTTCTCCACGGTCTGGCATGGGCGTTGCAGTCAACTGCGCCATGCGAGTTGCCGACCCTTCGGCACGACAGCCGAAGCAGGAGGAAGCGGAATGAGCGAGTTCGACCAGGGATCAGGCCGCAAGGGCTTCGTGCGCGACGTGATGCGCCGCATGGCACCGGGAGATCCGCCGGGCGCCGAGATTCCGGAAGAGGATCGGGAGCGCGCATCGCTGCATCCCAGCCAGGACGAGGCCGAAGATCTGCAGGACGCCATGAGGCTGTTCGGCGTGGAATCGCCTGAGTTTCGCAGACAGCTCGATCGCCTCCTCGCAGAGTTCGAAACCCTGCGCCGCCGCTACCAGCTCACGCGCGATCAGTCCGCGGACGCCGAGCGGCAGAACGAGCGGCTCGTCAATGCGCTCCACGACGCGAAGCAGCAGATCGAGCTGCTCAAGGCCGAAGTGGACAAGCTCTGCGCGCCGCCGAATCACTACGGCATCTTCAATCGACCGAACAAGGACGGCACGGCCGAGATCGTCGTCGACGGGCGCGCGATGCGCGTGAACGTGCACCCGAACGTCGATCCGTTCCAGTTCGAAGAGGGGCAGCTCGTCGTGCTCAACGAGGCGTTCAACATCATCGAAGCCTCGGGCTACGTGGCGCGCGGAGAGATCGCCGCGGTCGTCGACTTCATCGCCGACAACCGCGCGATCGTGCTCGGGCACACGGACGACGAGCGCGTGATCACGCTCGCCGAGCCGCTGCGCCACGAGAAGCTCAAGGTCGGCGACCACATCCTCTTCGATCCGCGCACCAACTACGGCTTCGAGAAGCTGCCGAAGTCGTCCGTCGAGGAGGTCGTGCTCGAGGAGATTCCGAACATCACCTACGAGAACATCGGCGGGCTCGGCGAGCAGATCGAGATCCTGCGCGATTCCGTGGAGCTTCCGTACGTCTATCCGGAGGTGTTCGCCGAGCACAAGCTCAAGCCGCCCAAGGGCATCCTGCTGTACGGCCCGCCTGGCTGCGGCAAGACGCTGATCGCCAAGGCCGTCGCCAACAGCCTCGCCAAGAGCATCGGTCTGCGCACGGGCAAGGAGACGACCCCGTACTTCCTCAACGTGAAGGGGCCCGAGCTGCTCAACAAGTACGTCGGCGAGACCGAGCACAAGCTGCGCGAGGTGTTCAAGAAGGCGCGCGAGAAGGCGAGCGAAGACGTGCCGGTGGTGATCTTCTTCGACGAGATGGACTCGCTGTTCCGCATGCGCGGATCGGGGATCTCGTCGGACATGGAGGCCACCGTCGTCGCGCAGTTCCTCTCCGAGATCGACGGCGTGGAGTCGCTCAACAACGTGATCGTGATAGGCGCGAGCAATCGCCAGGATCTGATCGACCCCGCGGTGCTGCGACCGGGACGGCTCGACCTGAAGATCAAGGTCAATCGCCCCGACGCCGACGCGGCGCGGGAGATCTTCTCGAAGTACCTCACCGTCGACCTGCCGTTCCACGCGAGCGCGATCGCGAAGTTCGGCAGCGACCCGAAGGCGCTCGTCGAAGGCGTCATCGACGAGACGATCCAGCGCATGTACAAGACCACCGAGGAGAACAAGTTCCTCGAGGTCACCTACGCGAAGGGCGAGCGCGAGATCTTCTACTTCAAGGACTTCGCGAGCGGGGCGATGATCGAGAACATCGTCGCCCGCTCCAAGAAGAAGGCCGTCAAGCGCCTGATCGAAGACAAGGAGCGCGGCATCAAGCTCGAAGATATCCTCGAGTCCGTGACCGACGAGTTCAAGGAGAACGAGGATCTTCCCAACACCACCAATCCCGACGATTGGGCGCGGATCTCCGGGCGCAAGGGTGAGCGGATCATCAACGTGCGAACCCTGATGACGGGAATCAGTCGCAAGGAACGCTCGATCGAGAACATCTCCTCGGGCCAGTATCTCTGAGCTAACCGGGGGAGCCGCCCTCATGTGGAGACGCGATGGCGATTCCGAAGGTGATGGGTACGGAGATCGAGTACGGGATCACCGTCCGCGGGGATCCTGACTTCGATCCGATCTCGAGCTGCGTCCTGCTCGTCAATGCGTATCGCGAGGACCACCCGGGCGAGATCCTCTGGGACTACGAGCAGGAGAATCCACTCGCGGACGCGCGCGGCTTCCAAGTCGACGGCGAGAAGTACACGCCGAACCAGCAAGAGAACATCGCGCGCAACAAGACACTCTCCAACGGCGCTCGCTTCTACGTCGATCACGCCCACCCCGAATACTCCACCCCAGAGGTAACGAACGTCATCGACCTGATCG
>DASPGF010000036.1:0-4389 GCA_035620755.1 Myxococcota bacterium | reverse complement strand
TGCCGGTTGCGCTCGGCGCGCGCGCGACGAGCGCGCAGCGCAGGGAATCGGCGGCGAAGTGGTTCGAGCAGGGCTGCAAGCTCGATTCGAATCGCGACACCTACCGCGAGGCGATCGACGCGTATCTGCGCGCGATCGAGTGCGACCCGGACTGCGCGGATGCGCACTGCAATCTCGGCTCGATCTACTTCAATCAGGATCGCCTCGCGTGCTCGCGCGCGTGCTTCGAACGCGCGATCGAGATCGATCCGCAGCACGTCGAGGCCAACCTGAACCTCGCCACGCTGCTCGAGGAGGAGGGGCGCGACCAGCTCGCGCTGCGCCATTACAAGACCGCGCTCGCCACCGATCCGCTGTGTGCCGATACGCACGTGAGCCTCGCCTTGCTCTACGAGAAGATCGGCCTGCGCCGCAAGGCGCGCGCGCACTGGCGGCGTTACCTGCAGCTCGACCCGGCCGGAACCTGGGTCGAGATCGCGCGCAAGCGCCTCGGCGAATAATCGCTGCTGCGAGGTCCGCTCAGTGCAGCGACGGCTCGCTGTGCTGCGAGCGGATCGCGAAGCTCTGCCGAGCGATCACCTCGTCCTTCAACACGAGCTCGAGCGTCCAGCGGCCGACTTCGGCGCCTCGCTCGCCATCGAGGTCGAGCTCGGAGCCGATCACCCCGTCGCTGCGCCGCTGTGCGCGGCTTTGCTGTGCGATCTCGCCCGAGGGTGCGACCCAGCGCACGCGGAGCCGATCGGCGTATTGGCGGAAGCGCGAGCCGAGCCGCGCCCACCAGGTGAGTCTCGAGATTCCCTCGGAGAATTCGGCCTCGTCGGATCCGTCCGCGGCGGCGATCGCGTCGGCGAGGCGCGCGCGCGAGAAGCCGGAGGCCTCGATCGACGCGAACGTGAGCTTGAAGATCTCCCAATCGGATCGCTTGCGCAGCTCGCTCGTCTCGGGTGTGCGGAGCGCGGCCTGCTCGAACGCGTAGAGCGCGCGCTGGGGCCGGCCGGCGGCCTTGAGGGCGAGCCCGAGCTGGAAGAACACCAGCGCGCGCGAGGGGTCGAGCTCGATCGCGCGCGAGAAGCTGTCGGCGGCTTCGCGGTAGCGCTGCGCGTCGTACAGCAGCTCTCCGGTCCGGAACGGAACGCGCGGATCGCGCACCTCGGCGCTCGGGATCACGCTCAGCAGCCGCAGCGCAGCCTCCCGATCTCCAGCGGCCGCGAGCTCATCGGCCGCGCGCAGGCGCGCATCGACGGACGGATCGTGCGATAGAGGCGCGACCTGCGCGAGGCTCGCGCGGCCGGTCTTCAGCAGCTCCGCGAGCCGCTGCTGCGCGCGCGGCAGCGCGGCGGCGAGCGCGGGATCGGGCTCGCGCGAGGGCTTGAGGGTCTGGGCTGTGGCCTCGATCGCGTGGATGCGGTCCTCGGGAAACGGATGCGTGGCGAGATAGGGCGGCAGGTTGTCCGGAAAGCGCGCCTCGGATTGGATGATCTTGTCGAGGAAGTGCGTCAGCGCGGCTGCGCGATAGCCCGCGCGGGTCACCCAGATCGCGCCGAGCTGGTCGGCCTCGGCCTCGAACTCGCGCGTGAAGCCGATCTGGAGCGAGACGTTGACACCCTCGCCGACGACCGCGAGCCCCGGCTGCTGCGCGGCGACGGCCGCGCCCATGCCGATCACGCGTGCGGCGAGGCCGGGCAGCGCGGTCTTGCTCTCGCGCCGCGAGAAGTGGCGCGCCTGAACGTGGGCGATCTCGTGGCCGAGCACGCCCGCGAGCTCGTCGACGCTTCCGACGCGCATCAGCGTTTCACTGTGGATGTAGACGTAGCCGCCCGGCAGCGCAAACGCGTTCAGGCTGCCCGCCTTGATGATGCGAAAGCGATAGATGAACGGCTGGGGCTCGATCTGGCCTGCGATCTCCTGCCCGAGATCGTTCAGGAAGCCCGCGACGACGGGGTCGTAGACGATCTCCACCTGCTTCTGGATCTCGCGATCCGCATCCATCCCGAGCTGGCGGAGGTCGTCGTCGCTGAAGCTCGGAGCCACCAGATCCAGCGGTGTGAAGCGGCTGCCGTCCCGCTGGCCGCAGCCCGCCGCGAGCATCAGGGCTGCGGTGAGGATCCAGCGCGGCGCCGCCCGGGTCACGCGAATCGATTCACGCGCTGCGCTCGCTCACGATCTTCCGGTAGCTGTCCGCATCCAGCAGCCCATCGAGCGCGTCTTCTTCGGAGGGCCGGAGCTTGATGATCCACCCGTCGCCGTAGCACTCCTCGTTGATGGTCTCGGGCTGGTTCACGAGCTCGTCGTTGACCGCGATCACCTCACCCGCGATGGGCGCGTTGAGGTCGGATACCGCCTTCACCGATTCGATCACGCCGAACGCGGCGCCCTCCGCGAAGTGATCGCCCACGGAGGGAAGCTCGACGTACACGATGTCCCCGAGCTGCTGCTGCGCGAAATCCGTCACACCCACCGTGACGCAGCCGTCCTCCGCGCTTACCCACTCGTCGTCACTCGTGTAGAGAAGGTCATCGGGAATTTCGAAATCCAAGTTGTCCTCCACCTTCTGGCCCATATCGGCTAAACGAAGGGTGTCTCCACCACACGGGCTCGCAGCGCCCGATCTCGCACGGCCACCTGAATCATCCCGCCCGGTCTGGCCATCTCGGTTGGAACGTACGCCAGCCCGATGGACTTGCCGAGGGTCGGAGACGGGGCGCCGGAGGTGACTTTACCTACGGGTTTGCCCGCGTCCAGCACCGCGCAGCCCGCTCGCGCGACACCGCGCTCCTCGAGCACGAAGCCGACCAGGCGCTGCGCGACGCCGGCCTCGCGAGCGCTCGCGATCGCGTCGGCGCCGATGAATCGGTGCGCGCCCAGATCCAGGAAGCGCTCGAGCCCCGCCGCGAGCGGCGAGGTGTCTTCGTCGAGCTCGTGTCCGTAGAGCGGCAGTGCGGCTTCGAGCCGCAGCGTGTCGCGCGCGCCGAGGCCCGCCGGTCGCAGGCCGAACGAGCTGCCATCGGCGAGCAGCGCCTCGAACATGCGCGCGAGGTCGCCGTGGCGCGCATACAGCTCGAAGCCGTCGACTCCGGTGTAGCCCGTGCGCGAGACCAGCGCGGAACATCCCGCCACGTCCATGCGCGCACAGCGGAAACGGCGCAGCGCGCGTACCGCGGGAGACGACAGCCGCTCGAGGATGCTCGCGCTCGCGGGGCCTTGCAGCGCGAGCAGGCCCCGCTCGGCGCTCGCGTCGCGAATTCCGCTCACGGAGCTCGGGACGTGCGCTCGGAGCCAGCTCCAATCCTTCTCGATGTTCGAGGCGTTCACGCACCAGAAGGCGTGCGCCTCGGCGACGCGATAGCAGAGGATGTCGTCGACGACGCCACCCTTCTCGTTGCACAGCAGTGCATACAGCGCGCGCCCCGGCTCGAGCGCGGCGACGCTGCGGCTCGCGAGCGGGTCGGCGGCTGCAATCGCCGCCAAACCCTCGAACTCGAACTGGCCCATGTGCGACACGTCGAACAGCCCGGCGGCCTCGCGCACCGCGGCGTGCTCCTCGCGGATCGAGCTGTACTGCAGCGGCAGCTCGAAGCCGCCGAACTCGATCATGCGCGCGCCGAGACGTCGATGCAGTTCGTAGAGCGGTGTTCGCTTGAGCGCGCTCATGCGCCCGTGCGCGCGCGATAGGCGGTCAGGGTGTTCCGCAGCAACATGGTGATCGTCATCGGCCCGACACCGCGCCGGTGCGGCGTGACGATGCTCGCGATCCCGATCGCGCCCTGCGTGTCGACGTCGCCCACGAGCGCGCCATCGACGTTGCTCACGCCGACGTCGATCACGGCAGCGCCGGGCTGGATCCAGTCGGGCTGGACGAGGCGCGGTACGCCGACCGCGGCCACGAGGATGCCCGCGCTGCGGCAGACGTCGCGAAGGTTGCGTGTCTTCGAGTGGCACATCGTCACGGTCGCGTTGCGCGCGAGCAGCATCAGCGCGACGGGCTTGCCGACAATGTTGCTGCGCCCGATCACGACCGCGTGCGCACCCTCGATCGCGATCCCGTAGCGGTCGAGGATCTCCATGATTCCGAGCGGTGTGCAGGCAGCGAGCGTCGCCGTCCCGAGCAGCAGCTTTCCCGCGGTGTTCGGGTGGAGCGCGTCGACGTCCTTTGCGGGGTCGATCGCGGCCGCGACCGCCTCGGGCGAGATCGACTTGGGCAGCGGCAGCTGGACGAGGATGCCGTCGACGGTCTCGTCGCGATTGAGCTCGTCGACGACCCGCAGCACGTCGCGCTCGGAGGCCGACGCGGGCAGCCGCCGCTCGATCGCGCTCATGCCGATGCGCGCGCAGGCGCGCTGCTTCCCCATGATGTAGGAGGCGCTCGCGGGGTCGTCGCCGACGAGCACG
>DASPGF010000035.1:0-2570 GCA_035620755.1 Myxococcota bacterium | reverse complement strand
TCGCCGTCATCTCCGCCCGCAAGTACCCCGTCGGGCGCTGCCTCGAGATCGCGGTCCGCTACGGCAACGAAGAGTTCACCGGCCCCGTCGAGGTGCAGAGCTCGAGCTCGCTCGACGATGGCAGCACGCGCTACGGATTGCTCGGCGTCTTCGATACCTCGCAGGGGCGCGCGCTGCAGAGCGGGCTCACGAAGATGACGCTCGAGATCCAGCAGCAGCGCCTGAAGCGCCTCTCGAAGTGACACCGCCCTAGCGCGCCGCGAGCGCGCGGCGCCTGGGATCGACGTCGTCCGCGCAGCTCGAGCACCGATCTCGCACGGTGCGCTCGAATGCGCGCTGCGAGCTAGAGTCGCCCGCATGGCGGACTCCCTGCAACGCCCGTCCCCCGGCGCGCGAACGCTCGTCACGCGAATGGTCCGCGCGTCGAAGATCGATCCGAGCCTGTTCGCGGAGGTCGAATCCGACCGCGACGCAAGCGCGCAGGCCGCGGTCGTGGTGATGCTCGCCGCGCTCGCGAACGCCGTCAGCATCGCGGGTGCACCGCTCGCGATGCTCGCGTTGGGCGCGCTCGCAGCGCTGGTCGGGTGGCTGCTGTTCGCATCGGCGATCTATCTGATCGGCGCCAAGCTGCTGCCCGAGAGCGGCACGCGTCCCGATTTCGGCGCTCTGCTGCGGGCGGTCGGGTTCGCGAATGCGCCCGGCATGCTCAAGCTGCTCGGCGTCGTGCCGGGGCTGCGAGAGCCCGTGTTCTTCGTGGCGACGGTCTGGGTGTTCGTCGCCACCGTGACCGCGGTGCGGCACGCGCTCTCCTACACCAGCGCGTGGCGCGCGGTGGGCGTCTGCGCGGTTCCGCTGCTCGCGAGCTACCTGCTGCTGCTCTCGCTCGTGAGCTCGGTCGGTGACGCCCCGCCTTCGGGCCCTGGCGCCGACGAGCCGCCGGTCGTGCTGCCCTGACGCGGTCCTGACGCCGCCCCGACGCTGGCGCGACACTGGCGCGACGCTGCCCTGACGCTGCTCGGGCTGCCCGGGCCTCGGTTGCATCCCCCAACCCGGCAGCGCGCGCAGTGCCCAGCCGGTCACGACGGGTCGTCGAGATCCGCGAGCACGGGCGCGTGATCGGACGGCGTCAGGCCGTCTTGCTTCTTGCGGAATTCCCGGTCGATCTCGACGCTGCGCACGCGCGCGAGCGCCGCCGCGTTGGCCAGCAGCAGGTCGATGCGCAGCCCGAGCCCGCGGTGGAACGCTCCGCCTCGGTAGTCCCACCACGAGAATGCGACCTGCTCGGGATGCAGGCTGCGGAAGACGTCCGAGAAGCCGCATTCGAGCAGCGCGCGGAAACGCTGCCGCTCCGCGTCGGTGTGGAAGATCTGCCCGCGCAGGGCCGCTTCGTCGCAGCTGTCGATCGCGGCCGGGCACACGTTGAAATCGCCGCCGAGCACGAGCGGCTGCTCGCGCTTGGCGACCGGACCGAAATGGCGGACCAGGTCGTCGAGCCAGGCGAGCTTCTTCGGGAAGTCCTCGTGGTCGGTGCTCTTGCCGTTCGGACAGTAGAGCGACGTCAGCGCGAGCCCGGCGGTCTCCACGCTGAGCAGCCGCGCGCCGAAGGCGTCCTGCCCCGGCAGGCCGCGCTGGCAGACGCGGATCGGCCAGCGGCTGAGGATGGCCACGCCGTTCCAGGCCTTCTGGCCGTAGGCTGCGACGCGGTAGCCGGCTGCCTCGAAGGCGTCGCTCGGGAACTGCTCGTCGGCGAGCTTGGTCTCCTGGAGGGCGACCACGTCGGGCTTGCGCTCCGCGAGCCAGCGCAGCGCGAATTCGAGCCGCGCGCGCACGCCGTTGATGTTCCAGGTCGCGATCCGCATCGGGCCTCCGAACGCGGGGGCAGGGCGCCCTGCACCGCGCACGCAGCTCGCGGCGCGAACGCGCAGCGATGGCCACGAGATTCTACAGCGAGTTGCGCAGGGGTTTCGCGAGATTGCGCGAAGCGCGCGGGCGCGGTGCGAGATCGCGTTCTAGACTCTCGATCGCCGTCAGGGGAGGCGCCGAGGATGGTGGACGAGATCCGGCTCGTCGCGGACGAGCTGACCGCGCAGCGGGAGACCTGCGACCCGATCACCGAGGCGCGCAAGGAGATCCTCCCCTACCAGCGGCGCGTCGCAGACGCGCTCGGCGCGCTGCGCGCGATCGTCACCGACGACACGCCGTCGAACCAGCTCGCAAGCGACCTGCGCGTCATCCACGGCCTCGTCGCGGCGCTGATCGGAACGCAGCGGGCCACGCAGCTGATCCAGGAGCTCCCCGCCATTCGACTCCTGATCGCGACGGACCTCGAGGCCGCCTACCACGGCGACCCCGCGGCGTCGAGCTACGGGGAGATCATCGCCGCGTATCCCAGTATCGTCGCGGTTTCGGCGTATCGGATCGCGCACCGCTTCCACAGGGTCGGCGAGAAGATCGTCGCGCGAATCATCTCGCGCGACGCGCACAGCCAGACCGGCATCGACATCCACCCCGCGGCCGAGATCGGCACCCACTTCTTCATCGACCATGGCACGGGAGTCGTGATCGGGGAG
>DASPGF010000034.1:0-23276 GCA_035620755.1 Myxococcota bacterium | reverse complement strand
AGATAGTGGTGCGTGTCCATCGCTGCGTCGATTCCGTCGGGTCCAGCGCGATCGCGCCGCTAGCTCGTGTAGCCGTAGCGGCCCTGATTCGCGTCCACACCGTTGATCATCAAGCCGAGCACGCGCTCGCGCTCGAAGATCTCGAGCACGGCCTCGATGTCCGAGCGCGCCGTCATGTCCGCGCGCACCACCACGACCATGCCGTCGCACAGGTCGCTCACGGCCTTGGCGTCGGGCAACCCGAGGGCTGCGGGCGTATCGAGGATGATGCGGTCGTAGCGCTGTGAGACCGCCTCGATCAGCCGGCTCATCTCGGGCGAGCCGAGCAGCTCCGACGGATTGGCGGGCCGAGCGCACACGGGAAGCACGTCCAACGCGATACCCTGCGCGGGCGTGATGGCCTGATCGATCGAGCAGGCGCCCGTGAGCACCTCCGCGAGGCCCGCGGTCGGCTTGAGGCCGAGCGCAGGATGGACCTTCGGTCGGCGCAGGTCGCAGTCGATCAACAGCACGCGCCGCCCGAGGCTCATGCTCGTCACGATTGCGAGATTGATCGCGCACGTGGTCTTTCCCTCGCCCGGAAACGCGCTCGTGATCGCGAGCGTCTTGATCGGGCGCTGACTCGCGATCGCGTCGATGCGCCCGCGCAACGCGCGAAACTGCTCGGCGATGAACGACTCGGGCTGGAGCAGCGTGATGCGGCGCTTGTTGAGCTCGGCGCTCGCGTCGGATGCGCGGCGTTGCGCGGAGCCGCCGCCGAGCGTCCAGCCCGGCTTGCGCGTGGGCTCGCCTCGTTCACCGCTCGGAGCGAGCGGCTCCGCGTCGAGCAGCGCGTGCCGTTTCGACCGCTCGCCGAGCTTCTGCTTGCGATCGGCTTCGGCCTTGCGGAGTGCATCGTAGATCTTCGCCATCTAGCGCCTCGTCTCCTCGGTCATCGGGACCGCCCCAGCCACGAGCGCCAGCGCGGTCGCGTCGGCGCGCTGCGCTCGCCGGGCGCCGCGCCCGCCGAGCGCTCGCCGAGGTGCAGGTCGCTCGCCACTTCGCGGATGATCTCCGCGTCGAGCAGGACCTGATCGCGCCCGTATCCGGTCAGCAGCGCTCCGTCGCACACCACGTTCACGAGGCGCGGAACGCCGCTCGTGACGCGGTACAGCTCGCGCAGCGCCGAGCGCTTGAATATGCCTTTACCCGTATACCCGGCGAGCCGAAGCCGCTCGTCGACGTACGACTCCAGCTCGTTCGCGTCGAAGGGCCTGAGATCGTGGCGCAGCACGATCCGTTGGCGGAGCTGGCGCAGATCATCGCGGTCCAGCATCGCGCCGAGCTCGGGCTGACCCACGAGCAGGATCTGGATCAGCTTGGAGTCGGCCGTCTCCAGGTTCGACAGCAGGCGGATCTCCTCGAGCATCTCGGGCGAGAGATTCTGCGCCTCGTCGACGATCAGCAGCACGGTCCGATCCTGCTTCAAGCGCTCGATCAGGAAGCGATTGAGCGCCAGCAGGTAGTCGGCCTTGCTCGTGCACGCCTGCTCGATCCCGAGATCCTCGAACAGCAGCCGAAAGAAATCGAGCGGATCGACGCGAGGATTGAAGATGTAGGCCGAGTCGGTGTTCGCGTCGAGCTGGGCGAGCAGCGCGTGCAGCAAGGTGGTCTTTCCGGTTCCGACCTCGCCCGTGAGCATCACGAAGCCCTTGCGCGCGCGAACTCCGTAAACGAGCGTCGCGAGCCCCTCGCGGTGGGTCTCGCCGAGATAGATGAACGACGGATCTGGCGTCATCTCGAACGGCGCGCGCGCAAGTCCGAAGAACTCGCAGTACATCGCCCGCTATCCATCCACGCTCGCGCCGACGGCAGCACTCTCGGGCGCGGCGTCGCCCGCGACGGGCGCCGCTTCGCTCGCCTCGCCGCTCACGAAGCTCGGCACTCCGTTGACCCACAGATAGTTCGCGGCCCCACCGACGAGCGCGAAGCCGATCACGCAGGCCGCGCAGAGCGCGGCCCTGATCCGACTGCGCCGCATCGCGGCCAGGTCGGCTTCGAGCAGGATCTGCGGGATCGCCGCGAGCACGGGAATCGCGAAGGTCGCCTGGAGCTCGCGCGCGCTGTGAATCGAGGAGTCGATGCTCTCTCTGAGCACGCCGACTCCGATGCCGACAGTGATCGCGAGCGCCGTGCCGAGAATCAGGATCAGCAGGCGATTGGGCGAGTTCGGCTGCGGGGCGATGAATGCCTTCTCGAGCACGCGGAACTGCTCGCCGAGCTGGCGCCGCTCGAGCTGCGCCTGGACCATCGCCTCGAGCTGGCGGTTGCTGAAATCCTGGTAGCTGTCGAAGAGGTGGCGATACTCCCGTTCGAGACCGTCGAGGATCTCCTGCACGGCGGGCGTCTGCGCGAGCAGGGTCTGGAGCTCGTCCACGCCCGCCTGCAGCCGCGCGATCTCGTCTTCGGCCGAGACCTTGCGCAGCACGGCGCGCCGCAGCTCGGCCTCGGTGTTCTGCTGCGAGTAGCTCAGCGGCCGCTCCTCGCCGTCGGCGTTCGTCCTCGTGCGTGCGATCGTCTGCTTGAGCGTCTCGATCTCGGACTTCGTCTTCGCGATGTCCGGATGCTTGTCGGTGAAGCCCTTCGCGCGATACTCGGTGAGCTGCAGCTCGAGCGTCTTGAGCCGGTTCTCGGGCGTCATCTCGCCGAGAGCGGCCGGCGCGTTGTTGAGCTGGCTGCGAAAGAACGCCTCGTCGCTGGTGGCCTCGGCGAGCGCGCGCTGCGCGAACGCCATGTCGGTCACCAGCCGCTCGAGCTGTCGCTGGGTGGTCGCCATGTCCTCCGGAAGGCGACCCACGTGCTCCTTCTTGGCCCTGGAGATGCGCGCCTCTACTTCGCGAATCCGCTCCGCGAGCCGTGCGAGCTCGTCGTCGATGAACTCGAGACTCTTCTGGGAGAGCGTGATCCGGCTCTCGATGTGCTGCTCGATGAAATCGTTCGACAGCTGCTGCGCGACGAGCATCGCGGTCTTCGCGTCGCGATGCGAGAACGAGATCCGGAACTGGTTGATCTCGTCGTCGCCGGCGCGGCGGCCCACACCCTGGCCGAGCTCCGGCGTGACGGGCGCGACGCCGACGTTCTCGCGCATCAGGTCGATGATCTCTTCGCGCACCATGTATTGAGACTCGTCGGCGTAGAGATCCAGCTTGTCGATGATCGCCGAGAGTCGACCGCGGCTGAGGATCTGCGCCGTCATCACGTAGAGCCGATTGTTGAGATCGCTCTCCGGAACGCCCGCGGCGACCAACGCTGGATCGACGGTCTGCGGCGTAACCAGCACCGTCGCGTAGCTCTCGTACTGGTTGGGGAGTGCCATCGCGAACCAGTAGCTGGCGAGCAGCACGCCGAGCGCCGTCGCTGCCATCAATTTGGCGCGGCGTCGGGCGATGCTCCACAGATCAGCGAGCTGAATTCCCCCCTCGAAGCTCATGAATCCCTCAACCGACGGCTTAGAAGTGGAAGGGATCCAGATCGTAGCGGAAGCCGAGCATCACCTGGAAGTTGTCGAACGTGGAGTTCGAGCGCGTCGAGGCCCTCTCGGTGTCCTGGTGTTGGAAGAACGCTCGCAGTGAAACGGTGCTGCGACGCGAAGTCCGGTAGGCGATTCGCCCGGCGACTCGCCAGTACTCCGTGTCGACGGAATCGTGGAACGTGTCGGCGACCAGACCCGTGTTCGAGACGATCGGCGACGGCGAGCCGGCGACCGGCGGAGCGTCGGGCGCGATCACCACGTACGTGTTCAGCACGTCGGTGGCGGATTTTCGCCGGACCCAGTCGCCGCGCACGCTGAGATCCCAACGGCGCGTCGGCGTCCACACGTTCTCGAGATAGACGCTGTCCGAGATCGTGCTCGAGCCGAGGCTCGTCGCGCCCGAATCCGTGCGGACGTAGCTCGCGGTGGACGAGAGCTCGGGGATCCAGAAGTGGGAGAGGGTGACCTCTCCGAACCCGGTGATTCGGGTGTCGCTCACGCCGTCGTTGCCCGAGACGTAGTTGAGCGGAATCTGGGCTGCGCTGCTGATCGACGTCGCGACGGCGCCGTACGGGCCCGCCGAGTCGACGACGACGCTGTAGGAGCGGCACGGCGATCGATCGAAGACCGGCTGCCCGTTCACCATCACCGACAGACACGACGTGTCCTCGGGGATCAACACGCTCCCCGCAGCGATCATCGTGCTGCCCGCCAGCGGATTGCCGTCGAGATCCTGGACGTTCGTCGGCACCGATTGGCCGATCGCCGCGTACGCCTGCGCGATGGTTCGCGCGGTCGGAACGACCACGTGCGGATACTGGTCCCCGAAGCGCGTCTTCCCGTTCGCCTGATCGGTGTAGATCACCGCCGGGCCCGCGCGCACGGTCAGCTCGGTGTCCTGGCCGAAGTTGTGGATCCACGAGGCCATCAGCCGGAAGATGAAGCTGTCGGTCTGCGGCTGGCCCTGGACGCTGTCGAAGCGCTGCCAGGTGGTGCCGCCGCCCAGGCCGATGCGATCGCTCGCGCTGAGCGCGTGCATCAGGTTCGCGTATCCAGTCACCGAGTTGTTGGTCGACGTGTTCGAAACGTCCGAGTTGAAATAGTCGTGGCTGATCGTGAACTCGCCCTGCGTACTGGCCGAGAAATTGTGGACCATCCACGCCATCGCCGTATTGCGATAGACGTCCTCGCGGCGAACCTCCGTCTCCGGAACGAAGTTGATGTCGTTGCCGACCGCGTCTTCGTTCGCCACCAGCGGCCCCTGATTGAGCGACTGAACGAGGCGGAAGTCCTCCGAGAAGTGGAAGGTCGTCAGATCGCTGAGCTGATACTGGAGCGCTCCGTGCGCGAAATGCGACAGATCGTTGGCTTCGTCGTAGGTGGCGAACACCTCGTAGACGGGGTTGTAGGAGACGTTGTAGGTGAGCGTGTCGGTGAGGTCGCGAAAGCGGATGGTCGGCCCGAACCGGAACGTCGCATCGTCGTCCTCGTGGCTGCTCGTGCGGAAGACGTTGTCGTCGTACCCCGCCGTGGTCGTCATCGAGAGATCGACGTCGACGGCCTGTGCGGCGGTCGCACAAGCGATCAGAAAAAACACCAACGGCGCGTATAGATGAAGCATCGGGCCCCCCCCCGGTCCCTGGATCGACTGGATTACTCTGGAACGATGATCGTGTCACCACCCTGAAGTACGATGTTCGTGCCGGGCGCTCGCCCCTTGATGTAGGCGCCGTAGTCGAACCGGTACTCGATTTCTCCGCCATCGGGCTGGCGCCTCACGATCCGCACGTTGCCCGAGTTCGCGAAAAGCGCGAAGCCGCCCATCATCGCGATCGCCTCGAGCACCCGCAGATCCTTGGTGAGTGGGATCTGGCCGCTGCGCTGGACCGCTCCGATCACGTTCACGTGCCGGCTGTTCATCTCGAGCACGACCACGCTGACCTCGGGCGCGCTGATGAACTCGGAGAGCTCGCGCGTGAGGACCTCCTTGATCTCCATCGGCTGCAGCCCCGCGGCCTGCACGTCGTCGACGAGCGGAACCGAGATCTTGCCGTCGGAGCGCACGGGCACCTGCACGCTGAGCTCCTCGTTCTTCCACACGGTGATCTGCAGCACGTCCTGCACGCCGACCACGTAGCCGGATCGATCCATCGGATCCGGATCGGCGGGCGGCGGGCTCGGTCTTCGCGATAGACAGGCGCCGAGCGGCGCGCTCAGCGTGGCGACCAGCAGCCACGCGCTCGGCCCCCCCAGCGCGCGCATCGAGCGATTCATCGTCGTTTCCGTGCGGGAATCAGCGACCCTGGCTGAGCCCGTTCTCCTTCATCTTGTAGAGCAGCGCCTTGTAACTGATCTGCAGGCGCTCCGCGGCTTCCTTGCGGTTCCAGCGGGTCTCCTGCAGCACCTTTTCGATGACCCCCTTCTCGGCAAGCTGAGCGGCACGCCGGCTGATCGCCTTTAGGTCGATCCCCTGCTCACTCGAGAAATCCGCACCCAGTGCGGTCAGATCCACGGAATTGCTCGCTTCTTGGCCGCTGGGCTGGCGCGCCCCGCTGAGTTTGATTTCCTCGACCACGGCGTCTTCGTTGCCCAGCACGACCATGCGCCGGACCAGATTTTCGAGCTCGCGCACGTTTCCAGGCCATTGGTACTTGGCAAAGATCTCGAGCGTCTCCGGAGACAGCTGGGTCACGTTCTTGTGGTACTGCTCGTTGTTCTTCTGCAGGAACTGATCGACCAGCAGCGGGATTGCATCGCGGCGCTCGCGCAGCGGCGGCAGATGCACCGTCACCACGTTGAGTCGGTAGTAGAGATCCTCGCGAAAGCTGCCGTCGGCCACGGCTTCTTCGAGATTGCGGTTGGTGGCCGCGATGATGCGCGTGTCGACGCGCACGTCGGACTCGCTGCCGAGGCGCGAGAACTCGCCATCCTGCAGCACCTGCAGCAGCTTCGCCTGCAGCGACGGATGCATCTCGCTGATCTCGTCCAGGAAGATCGTGCCGTGGTTCGCGTACTCGAACTTGCCGAGCTTGCGCTTCTGGGCGCCGGTGAATGCGCCCTTCTCGAAGCCGAACAGCTCGCTCTCGAGCAGCTCCGAGGGCAACGCGGCGCAGTTCACCTTCACGAAGGGCTGATCGCGCCGCCCCGAGAGCTGGAACAGCGTGCGCGCCACGACCTCCTTGCCAGTGCCGCTCTCGCCGCGGATCAGCACGGTGATGTCGGTGTCGGCGACCTGCTCGATGATGTCGCGGATCTCGCGCATCTTCGGGTTGTCGCCGGTGAGCAGCATGAATTCCGTTTCGGAGCGCGCGCGGCCGCGCAGCCGCTCGACTTCCTGCCGCAGCGCGCGCTTCTCGAGCGCCTTCTGGAACGCGAGCTCGAGCTCCTCGACCTCGAACGGCTTGCGCAGGAAGTCCGACGCGCCGCGGCGCATCGCCTCGACGATGTTTCGAGCCTGTCCGTGACCCGAGAGCATCACGACCGGCACGTCGGGCAGGCGCTGCTTGAGCTTCTCGAGCGTCTGCAGCCCGTCCATGCCGGGCAGCACCACGTCGAGCGTGATCAGATCGGGGCGCGTTTCATCGAGGCGACGCAGGGCTTCCTCGCCATCCGCGGCCGCGCAGACCTCGTAGCCCTGGCGCGAGACGAGCGCCTCCATGTAGTCGCGCACGCCCGGATCGTCGTCGATCACGAGAACTCGGAATCGGTCAGCCATGCGAGTGCTCCCTCTCCTATACGCGGGATTCGCGAGAACCCCGCTCCTCGGCGCCACGCCCGCTGCGCGCTCGGCGCTCGCCGATGCGCTCAGCAGCGCAACTCATGTTTGGAAGTCGACGGTCAGCGGAAATGTGCTGACCCGGTGCCGAATCCACGCCGATCTCGATAGTGTGAAACAAATTTCCTTCAAACGGAAGAAATTTATCCCGAGGGAACGGCCTTTCTCATATCGGCAATCGGTTTCCGCCGGGTATTCCCTGAATTGGAAAACTGGGCGATACTGCCCCGCGCGCCGTGCTTAAGAGTGGGGCTAATTACCATCACGACGTTCGATCTCGCCCACGATCCGGATCGCTCGAGGGACTCGAGAGTGGAGAATGCCTTTACTCCGACCCGCAACTAGCCGAAGTAGGCCCACAGACGAGGCCCGGAAATGGAACGCGAAGCGATGACGAGCGCGGCGACTCCCACGCTGGGCCGGCGACTGCACGCAGGTTGGATGGCGATCGCCATACGCTTCGGCTCGATCCAAACCCGGCTGATCCTGGTGATGAGCTACCTGCTGCTGATCGGGCCGTTCGCGATCGCGATCTCGCTCGGGCGCGGCGACCTGCTCGCAAAACGCGGTTTGAAGAGCCTTGAGTCCGCCTGGCGGGATGCGGATACTGCCAAGCCGGATCTCGAGCGGGCCAAGCTGCTCTCCTGATCCCCGAACCCCGGAACCCGGAGTCTCGAGCGTGAACATCCTCGGCATCTCCTGCTTCTACCACGACTCGGCGGCCGCGCTGCTCGTCGATGGCGAGCTCGTAGCGGCCGCACACGAGGAGCGCTTCACGCGCAAGCGCCACGATCCGGCAATCCCCGTCCACGCTGCGAACTACTGCCTGCGCGAGGCGGGCCTGGCGATCGGCGACCTCGACTACGTCGCCTTCTACGACAAGCCGTTCGTCAAGTTCGAGCGGATCATGATCACCTACCTCGCGACCTTTCCGCGCTCGCTCGCCTCGTTCAGCAAGTCGATACCGATCTGGCTCAAGGAGAAGCTCTGGGTTCCGCGCATGCTCCACGACCACCTCGGCTTCGACGGCGAGGTGCTGTTCGCCGAGCACCACCAGAGTCACGCGGCGTCGGCGTTCCTCGCCTCGCCGTTCGAGGAGGCCGCGATCCTGACTTGCGACGGCGTCGGCGAGTGGGCGACCACCACGCAGGGAATCGGGCGCGGCAACCAGTTCGAGCTCACGCGCGAGATCCGCTTCCCGCACTCGCTCGGCCTGCTCTACAGCGCGTTCACCTACTACCTCGGCTTCAAGGTCAACAGCGCCGAGTACAAGGTGATGGGCGCGGCGCCCTACGGCGAGCCGAAGTACGTCGACCGGATCCTCGACGAGCTGATCGATCTGCGCGAGGACGGCTCGTTCAAGCTCAACATGAAATACTTCGCCTACGACTACGGCCTGCGCATGACCAACCGCAAGTTCGACGCGCTGTTCGGCGCGCCGCGCCGAGAGCCCGAATCGCAGATGGAGCAGTTCCACTGGGACATGGCGGCGAGCGTGCAGCGCGTGACGGAGGAGGTCGTGCTGCGCATGGTGCGGGATCTGCACCGCCAGACCGGCATGAAGAATCTGTGCATGGCGGGCGGCGTGGCGCTCAACTGCGTCGCCAATGGCCGGATCATCCGCGAGGGCCCGTTCGAGAATCTCTGGGTGCAGCCGGCCGCGGGCGACGCGGGCGGCGCGCTCGGCGCGGCGTTGTTCGTCGAAAACTGCGTGCTCGATCGCCCGCGCAGGACCCGCATGGACCACGCGTATTGGGGGCCGAGCTTCTCCGACGAGGAGATCCGCCGTTACCTCGATGCGCGCGGCGCGCGCTACCGCAGCCTGTCGCGCGCCGAGATGATCGAGGAGACCGCGCGCCGGCTCGCCGACGACCAGGCGGTAATCGGCTGGCTCCAGGGCCGTCTCGAATGGGGGCCGCGCTCGCTCGGCAGCCGCAGCATCCTCGCCGACGCGCGCAACCAGGAGAACTGGAAGCGCGTGAACCTCAAGATCAAGTTCCGCGAGAGCTTTCGGCCCTTCGCGCCCGCGGTGCTCGCCGAGAAGGCGTCGGAGTGGTTCGACATCGACCGCGAGAGCCCCTACATGCTGCTCGTGTGCCAGACGCGCGAGGGAAAGAACATCCCCGCGGTCACGCACGTCGACGGCTCGGCGCGACTGCAGACGGTCACGCGCGACAGCCACCCGGAGTTCTACGACCTGCTCGCAGCGTTCGACGAGCGCACGGGCTGCCCCGTGCTGATCAACACTTCGTTCAACGTGCGCGGCGAGCCGATCGTGTGTACGCCCGACGACGCCTACCTCTGCTTCATGCGGACCCAGATGGACGTCCTCGTGCTCGGCAACCAGATCCTCCTCAAGGAGGATCAGCCCGCGCTCGTCGAAGACTTCGACTGGCGGGAACGCTACGAACTGGATTGATCGGACGGCCGCGGCGCGGCTCGGCGCCGCCGTCCGGCATGCCAACAAGGCTAGAAGGAGATTTCGATGGCGCGCTCCGGCGGACGTATTGGCGGCCGATTCTCGATCTTCGGCGAGCTCTGGGCGTTCATGAGGGTCCGGAAGAAGTGGTGGCTGGGGCCGATCATCGTGACCATGCTGCTGCTCTCGATACTCATCGTGCTGACGCAAGGATCAGCGGTCGCGCCGTTCATCTACGCGCTCTTCTAGGCGGACGGGATCACTCGACGGGGGGTCGAGTTCAATTGACCGAAGCCACTCCGGACGCGGTGCCGATGCCCGCGCGCGACGCGCGCGGAGTCTCGATCCTGCTCGCGCTCGCGACGAGCGCGCTCGCGTGCGGCATCTACGGGCCGATCCTCTACTACATGTTCCTGCACTGGGGGCTCGTCGACGACTACTCGCACGGCTACCTGGTCGGCCCGCTCGCGCTCTACTTCGCGTGGGAGCGCCGCCGCGACCTCGCGCGCGCCCCGGTTGCTCCGTCGTGGTGGGGGCTGGTGCCGCTCGCGCTCGGCTCGCTCGCGCTCGTGATCGGCCGGCTCGGCGTCGAGCTCACCGCGATGCGCGTGTCGTTCGTGCTCACGCTGATCGGCCTGCAGATCCTGCTGCTCGGCCGCCGCGTGTTTCGCATCCTCGCGTTCCCGATGCTGTTTCTGTTCTTCATGGTGCCGCTGCCGCAGTCGTTCGTGAACCTGATCGCCTTCCCGCTGCAGCTGATCGCCGCGGATCTCGCCGTCGACGCGCTGCACTGGATCCACGTGCCCGCGCTGCGCGAGGGGAACATCATCCACCTCGTCGATACACCGCTCTACGTCGCGGAAGCCTGCTCGGGCCTGCGCTCGCTCGTGGCGCTCGGCGCGCTCGCGGTGGTATTCGCCTACTTCTTCCGCCGGAACCTGGTCGAGCGCGTGCTGATCGTCGTGTCGACGGTGCCAATCGCGATCCTCGTCAACGCGTTTCGCGTGGCGCTCACCGGATACCTTGCACACCGCTTCGGCTCGCGCGCCGCCGAGGGCCTGATCCACGAGACCGAGGGCTTCTTCACATTCGGCCTCGCGTTCGGCCTGCTGCTCGTCGAGGCCTGGCTGCTCTCGATGCTCTGGCCGCGCCGATCGCGTCGCGCGGCCGCGCATGGGCGGGTGTCCGCGAAATGACCAAGCTCTGCGTCGCGCTCGCGTTCCTCGGGCTGAACTTCTACAGCTACCACTACCTCGCCACGACCCCGGTGATTCCGGACCGCAAGCCGTTCCGGGATTTCCCGAACGCTTTCGGCGAATGGACGTGCGACGAGCGCGGCGTGATCGACGCGGCGACGCTCAGCAACCTCGGCGCGACCGACTATCTGCTCTGCCGGTTCCAGAGCGCGCAGCGAAACAGCATCGCGGAGGTTTACGTCGGCTACCACGCCACGCAGGTGCGCGAGGAGGGCGGCGGCTCGGGCGACAACGCGATCCATCCGCCCGCGCACTGCCTGCCGGGCTCGGGCTGGGACATCATCGACAACCGGCTGGTCGAGATCGACATGCCCGGGCTCTCCGAGCGGCCCGCAATCGTGAAGCGGCTCGTGATCGCGCGCGGCAATCACCGCCAGCTCACCTACTACTGGTATCAGGGGCGCGGCCACGTCACCGCGCAGGACTGGGAGAAGATCCTGCGCGTCGGCTTGGACCGCGCGCGGAGCGGCCGCACCGACGGCGCGCTGATCCGCTTCACGGTGCCGATCAACAACCAGGACGAGGGCTCGGCCGAGGCGGCGTTCCGCGATCTCGCACCGCAGATCCTCGCGCTGATTCCCGCCTATGTGCCCGACTGACGCGACCGCGGTGGCGCTCGCGCGCACCGAGCCGAGCTACGCGGGCCTCGCGCCGCCGTTCGGCCCCGGAAAGGCCCTGCCCGAGCTCGCGAATCTGCTCGGCGACGGCGCTGCCGACGAGCCCTACAACCACGTGTACGCGGCGGTGCGCGCGGCGCTGCGCGGCCTCGGGCTTGATGCCGAGCGATACGGAAGCGCGGAGTGGAATCCGCTCGGCGATCTCGTGGGGCGCGGCGGCCGTATCGTGCTCAAGCCCAACTTCATCCGGCACTGGAATCCAGGCGCCGCGGACGCGCGCTCGCGCGCGACGGTCGAGTCGGTCGTGACACACGGCGCGGTCGTGCGCGCGGCGGCCGATTACGCGTTCCTCGCCGCGGGCGTCGAGGGCTCGGTGGTGATTGCGGAGGCTCCGCAGCACGACTGCGACTTCGAGCGGATTCGCGAGATCGCGGGCCTCGACGCGCTCGTTCGCTACTACGACGAGGTGCTCGGGCGCGAGCTCGAAGTGATCGATCTGCGCCGCGAGGCCGTGACCTATCACGACGGCGTGATCGTCGAGCGGCGCGAGCTGCCGGGCGATCCGCTCGGCTATCGCCTGGTCGACCTCGGCGCGCACAGCGCGTTCGCGGGCTCGGGCCTCGACCCCGAGCGCTTTCGCGGCGCCGACTACGATTCCGCGCCGACCACCGACCACCACCGCGCGGGCCGAAACGCCTATCTGCTCTCCGAGACCGTGCTCTCGGCCGACCTGCTGATCAACCTCCCGAAGCTCAAGACCCACAAGAAGACCGGCGTCACGCTCGCGCTCAAGAACCTCGTCGGCGTGAACGGCGACAAGAATCTGCTGCCGCACCACTGTGTCGGATCCGCCGCGAGCGGCGGAGACGAGTATCCGGGCTCGAGCTGGATCGACGCGACGCGCAGCCGCGCGACGGAAGTCGCGCGCTCGCTGCTCAAGCGCAACGCTGCGACGCGCTGGATCCGCTGGGCGCGGCGCCTCGAGCGCGCGGCGCGCGGCGAGGCGTTCATCCGCAGCGGCAACTGGTACGGCAATCGCACCACCTGGCGCATGTGCGTCGATCTGAACCGATGCATCTACTACAGCGATGCGAACGGCGCGGATTTCGAAGCGGCGAAGCCGCTGCGCGAGGTCCTCACCGTGATGGACGCGGTGATCGGCGGAGCCGGCGATGGCCCGCTCGCGCCGATCGACGTCCCCGTCGGCGCGGTGCTCGCCGCGACGGATCCCGTCGCACTCGATCTCGTGGCGCTGCGCCTGATGGGCTTCGACGAGCAGAAAATTCCCAAGATCCGCGAGCCGATGGCCGATCGCGAGCTGCGCGTGACGGCGGTGCGTCGCCCCGAGGACGTGAGCGTGGTCGAGGTCGATGCGCGCAGCGGGGCGCTCAACCGCCGCGCGCTCGGCGAGGTGCGCTGCGCGCGCAGCTTCGCCGCGCACGCGGGCTGGGTCGGGCACATCGAGAGGGAGAGCGCGTGAAGCAGATCGTCCAGAGCCCGCGCACGGGCGCGCTCGAGCTCGTCGAGGTTCCCGCACCCGCGCTGGCGGCGGGCTGCGTGCTGGTCCACAACCGCTTCTCGGTCGTGTCGCCCGGCACCGAGAAGCAGGCGCTCGACTTCGCGCGCAAGTCGCTGCTCGGCAAGGCGCGCAGCCGACCCGACCTCGTCCGGCAGGTGGTGCGCAAGCTCGGCAACGAGGGGCCGCTCCCCACCTACCGCGCCGTGTCCACGCGGCTGGATGCACCGCAGCCGCTCGGGTACTCGTGCGCGGGAATCGTCGCAGCGGTTGGCGACGGCGTCACGGGCTTCGCGGCTGGAGACCGCGTCGCGTGCGCGGGCGCGGGCTACGCGAACCACGCGGAGATCGTGTGCGTGCCCGAGAACCTCGTCGCGCGCGTTCCCGACGGCGTGCCGCTCGACAAGGCCGCGTTCGCCACGCTCGGCGCAATCGCGCTGCAGGGGCTGCGCGTCGCCGAGCCGACGCTCGGCGAGATCGCCGCGCAGATCGGGCTCGGACTGGTGGGTCAGCTCTCGCTGCAGCTGCTGATTGCGAACGGCTGCCGCGTCTACGGCATCGATCTCGACGCGACGCGCGTCAAGAAGGCGCTCGACCAGGGCGCCGAGTGGGGCGGCTCGCCCGCCGACGACCACGACAGCTGGCGCGTCTCGGCGACCGCGGGCTTCGGTGCGGATTTCGCGATCGTGAGCGCGGCCTCGAGCAGCTCCGCGCCGCTCGAGCTCGCCGCGCGCCTGTGCCGCGCGAAGGGCCGCGTCGCGGTGGTCGGCGCGACGGGCATGGACCTCGACCGCCGCAGCTTCTACGACAAGGAGCTCGAGCTGCGCATGAGCATGTCGTACGGGCCGGGCCGCTACGACCGGCGCTACGAGGAGCTCGGCCTCGACTACCCGATCTCGCACGTGCGCTGGACGGAGAACCGCAACCTCCAGGCGTTCCTCGCGCTGGTCGCAGCGCGCGCGATCGACCCCGGGCGCCTCGACACGCAGACCGTCGACTTCGAGGCGGCCGAGGCCGCCTACGAGGAGCTCGCGAGCGGCGATCGCCGCTCGCTCGCCATCGTGTTCCGCTATGCGGGCGACGCGAGCGACGCGCGCAGCCTGCCGCTCGCGCCCGCGCAGCCGCGCGCGCGCGTCGACGAGCTCGGCGTGGCGTTCGTCGGAGCCGGAAACTACGCGAAGGGCGTGCTGCTGCCCGCGGTCACGCAGGCGAAGGGCGTGCGCGCGGCCGAGCTCGTCACCGCGACGGGGCCGTCGGCGCGGCGCAGCGCGCAGCGTTATGGCTTCGCGCGCTGCGGCACCGATCCCGAGGCCGCGTTCCGCGCGGCCGACGTCGGGCTCGTGTTCATCGCGACCCGCCACGACAGCCACGCGTCGCTCGCCGAGCGCGCGCTGCGCGCGGGCAAGGCGGTCTGGCTCGAGAAGCCCGCGGGCCTGACACCGGAGCAGGTCGATGCGGTGATCCGCGCCGCGCGCGAGACGCAGGGCTTCCTCGCGCTCGGCTACAACCGGCGCTTCTCGCCGCACGCGCGCCGGGTGCGCGAGGTGTTCGAGCGGCGCTGCGGACCGCTCGCGATCCACTACGCGGTCGCGCCGGGACCCGCGCCGGGCGGCAGCTGGCACACGGATCCCGGCGTCGGCGGGGGGCGCGTGATCGGCGAGGTCTGCCATTTCGTCGACCTCTGCAGCTACCTGGTGGGAGCCGCGCCCACGCGCGTGTTCGCGCGCGCGCTCGGCCGCGACCCCGAGGCCGACGACTCGATCGTCGCGCTGCTCGGCTTTGCGGACGGATCGACGGCGGCGATCGAATACCTCGCGAGCGCGAGCCGCGATCTCCCCAAGGAGCGCTTCGAGGTCTCCGGCGGGGGCTGCACGGCGCGCTGCGACAACTTCCGCGTCACGACCATCAGCGGCCGGCGCCGCTTCAAGACGCTCAACCAGGACAAGGGCCAGGCGGCCGCGGTCTCCGAGGTCATCGCCGCGGTGCGCGCCGGCGTCCCGTCGCCGTTCGATCTCGATCAGCTCTCGCGCGTGTCGAGCGCCTGCTTCGCGATCCTCGAATCCGCGCGCAGCGGCCGCGAGATCAGCCTGACCTGAGCCTGCGGCGAGCCCAGCTCGCGAGCGACAGCGCCGCGAACAGCGCCACACCCAACACGTAGAGGTGTCGGTTGCGCAGGTAGCCGCCCCCCGGCAGCGCGATCTGCTTGTCGTGGAACGCCGCGCAGATCGCGCGCCCGCTGAACGGGATGTCCCAGACCCAGATGGAAAGCGGCGCGAACGCAATCAGGAACGGAACGAGCAGGCGCCGCAGCCAGCGCTGGCGCGCGGAGAGCCAATAGAAGCCCGCCGCGAGCAGCGCGGCGAGCGGCAGCGAGGGATCGCGCGCGAGCCAGCGCGCGATCACGTCGGGCGTGTAGTCGCGCCCGATCGTGTTGAGCATGCACATCTGCGGGAAGAAGAGCGTCTGGTGCAGGATCGCGGCCAGCGGGATGGTGAGCGCCGCGCAGCCGAGGCGCCAGCGCCAGCTCGCGTGCATCGATCGTCTCCGATCGCCGAGACAAGCCCCGTTCCCGGGCGCTCGACTGGTCAAGAACGCAGCGGTCGGATTATGCTGACCGCAATTCTTCGGCGGCGCCAGCCGCCGCGGCTCGGGGGGCACGCTGCGCGTCGGACGCTTTCTCCGCACCGTGTCGCACCTCACGCCTTCGCAGCTCTGGCATCGCGCTCGATACACCGCGCGGCGCGCGCTGTGGACGCAGATCGGATCGCGCCTCGACGACCGCTATCGCTCGCGCGCGGCGTCGCTGGGCGGCGCGCGCTTCGACCACCCCGGCCTCGCGCGCGTCGCGGCGCTGCGCTGCGCGCGCACGCGCGCGGATGCGTCGCTTGCGATTGCGCGCGACGCGCTCGCGGGGCGCTTCTGCCTGCTCAACGAGACGCGCGAGCTCGGCGTCGACGTCGACTGGCAGCGCGCGGATCTCGACGTGGGAACCCGGCTCTGGAAGACCCAGCTCCACGAATTCGCTTGGGCGATCGAGCTCGCGCGCGCGGCGCGAGACCGCGCGGACGCGACCTTTCGCGAGCGATTCGAGGCGCTGCTCGCGAGCTGGGCGGCGTCCGCGCGGATCGGCGCGCCGGGCTCCGCGCGCGACGTCTGGAACGCGCGCGCGGTCGCGAATCGGATCATCCACTGGTCGATCGCAGCATCGATCCTGCGGCTCGAGCCCTCCGATCCGCTCCACGCGCGGCTGCGCGAGCAGCTCGGCGCGCACGCGCTGTTCCTCCGTGACAACCTCGAGCTCGACCTGCGCGGCAATCACCTGCTGCGCGACTGCGTGGGGCTGCTGTTCGCGGATGCGGTGCTCGGCGCCGCGCCCGAGGCGCTCGAGCGGCTTCGCGCGCAGGTCGGCGCGCAGCTTCTCGCCGATGGCTGCCACGTCGAGCGCGCACCGCTCTACCACGCGTGGGTGCTGCAGGATCTCGTCGAGTGCCGCGAGCTGCTCGGCGACGCCGCGCCGGGCTGGCTGCGCGAGGCCGTGTCGCGCATGGCCGCATTCCTCGACGGGCTGCTCCCCCCGTCGCGAGCGCTCCCGCTGTTCGGCGATTCGTGGCGGGGCGATATCGACCCAGATCTGCTCCTCGAGCAGGCCGGCGCAGCGCGCGCGCGCGCGAGCCGATGCGACCCCGCGCAGGGCAGCGGGCTCGTGGCACTGTGCCGCGGCGAGGCCCACGCGGTGTTTCGAGCGGGGCCTCACGGCCCCGACCAGCAGCTCGGCCACGCCCACGCGGATGGGCTCTCGTTCGAGCTCTACTGCGGCAGCGCGCAGTGGATCACCGACAGCGGCACGCGCACCTACGACGCGGGTGCGCTGCGCGATCGGCTGCGCTCGACGGCCGCCCACAACACCGTGCAGCTCGATGGCGAGGAGCAGCTCGAGGCCTGGGGGAGCTTCCGCGTCGGCCGGCGCGGGCGCGGCCGGGTCGTCGCGTGGGGCGCCGCGGACGCCTGGGAGTGGATCTGGGCGGTCCACGACGGCTACCGCTGGCTCGCGGGGCGGCCGCTCCACGAGCGCCTGCTCGCGGTCTCGCCGAATGCGCTGATCGCGCTCGACGCGGTCACCGGGGGCGGCCGCCACGCGATCCGCAGCGCGCTCCACCTGCACCCGGATCTGCCTCGGGAGCGGGTCGCGATCGCCGCGCTGCGCGGCGAGATCCAGCAGATCGAGGTGGCGCTGCACGAGCGATTCAACGAGAGCCGCCCGATGGCCGAATGGTTCGTGGAGTGCGAAGCGGCGCTGCCGTGGTTTGGCGGCTGGGGGATCGCCTGGGAGCTCGGCGGCGCTCCGCTCGCGTTCGAGCTGCGCGAAACCGCGACCGGCTGCCGGCTCGAATGGGAGGGCCCCGCCGCGCGCAGCGTGAGCTGGAACCTGAAGGCGCGCAGCGTGGAATTCGGCGCAGCTCGCGCCGCGCACTCTGCTACCTAGAGGACCCGGGGAAGGATGATGCTCGTCGGTTACCACCGCAGCCACGAAGCGAGCGTCGCCGTCGTCGACGACGCGGGTCGTCCGCTGTTCGCGGCGTCCGAGGAGCGCTTCAGCCGCGTGAAGATGCAGGGCGGCTGGCCCGTGCTCGCGGCCGCGCAGGCGCGCGCGCGCTTCGATCTCGCGCGCTGCGAGATCGTCCACGGCGGTCTACCGCTCTCGCGCCGCTTCGCGCGCGAGGCGGCGCTCTCGCTCTACAACGCGCGCCACCGCAAGCTCCAAGACGTGCATCCGAAGCGCTTCCGCAAGCTCTTCGATCTCGCGTTCGGCGCCGCGCGCAGCGGCGAGGCGCGCGTATTCCCCGGACGGCCGCGCGTGCACGTCGACCACCACAGCTGCCACGCGGCGAGCGCCTACTATCCCTCCGGCTTCGACGAAGCCGAGGTGATCACCGTCGACGGAGTCGGCGACACGTTCAGCGCGCGCGTGTTCCACGCGCGGCGCGGGCGCCTCGAGGCGCGCGGCCGGCGCTTCCACACCGAGTTTCCCGTCGGACACAACTACGAGTACCTAACGGCGCTGCTGGGCCATCACCCGCACCGACACGCGGGCAAGATCACCGGGCTCTCGGCGCACGGCAGCCGCGACGAGCGGCTGCTCGCGGAGCTCGAGCGCTGGCTCGCCGAGGTCTGGTCGGCCGACCGCGGTCGGCCCTACTTCTTCATGCTCCACTCGCAGCACGGCTCGACGGCGGGCGATGCCGCGTTCGACGCGGCGATCCGCGAGCTGCGCGGGCTGCGCCAGACGCGCTTCGGAGACTGGTCGAACGCGGATCTCGCCTGGGCGATCCAGCACCTGCTCGAGCGCGACGTGATCCGGCTGATCGAGCGCGCGATTCCGCGCATCGAAGGCCAGCCGATCTGCCTCGCGGGCGGCGTGTTCGCCAACGTCAAGCTCAACAAGCTCGTCAAGGAGATGGGCTTTGGCAGCATCTTCATCCAGCCCGCGATGGGCGACGGCGGGCTCGCGCTCGGCGCGCCGCTCTACGTGCTCGGAGAGCGCGGCGCGCTGAGCCCCTATCGGCTCGAGAGCGTCTACCTCGGCCCCGAGTACGGCGCCGACGAGATGCTGCGCGCGATTCGCGGCGCGGGCCTCGAGGGCCGGCGCTACGAGCCCGTCGAGCCGAAGATCGCGGAGCTGCTCGCCGCGGGGCGCGTCGTGGCGCGCTTCAACGGGCGCATGGAGTTCGGGCCGCGCGCGCTCGGCAACCGCTCGATCCTCTACCACGGCGCGGACGCGAGCGTGAACGACTGGCTCAACAAGCGCCTCGACCGCACCGAGTTCATGCCGTTCGCGCCCGCCACGCTCGACGACGAGGCGGCAAAGAGCTTCCTCGGGCTCGCGGGCGCCGAGCACAGCGCCGAATTCATGACGATCACGTTCGACTGCTCGGACTCGTTCAAGGCGAGCTGCCCCGCCGCGGTGCACGTCGACGGCACCGCGCGACCGCAGATCGTGCGCGAGACCACCAATCCATCCTTCCACAAGCTGCTGCGGCACTACCGCGAGATCACGGGAGTCGGGAGCGTGGTCAACACCTCGTTCAACATGCACGAAGAGCCGATCGTGTGCACTCCCGACGACGCGGTGCGCAGCTTCCTGCGCGGCCACCTCGACTACCTCGCGATCGGCCCGTTCATCGTCGAGAATCCGAAGCTCGAGCCCGTGATCGGAACACCGCCGCCGAGGCGCCGCCCGTGAAGGTCGCCGTGTTCGGTCTGGGCTACGTCGGATCGGTGACCGCGGCCGCGCTCGCGCGCGACGGGCACGAGGTCGTCGGCGTCGACGTCTCGCAGCCCAAGATCGAAGCGCTGCGCGCCGGCCGCGCGCCGGTGCTCGAGCCGGGCCTCGAGGAGCTCATCGCTGCACTGGTGCGCGGCGGCCGACTGCGCGCGACCGACGACCCCGCCGCCGCGCTCGCGGACGCCGAGCTGTCCCTGATCTGCGTCGGCACGCCGAGCCGCGCCGACGGCTCGCTCGAGCTCGAATTCGTGAAGCAGGTCGCTAGCCAGATCGGATCGAAGCTGAGCGTGACCGCGCGCGGACACCGCGTCGTGGTGCGCAGCACCGTGCTGCCGGGCAGCACGCGCGGCGCGGTGTTGCCGGAGATCGAGCGCGCCTCGGGCCGCGCCGCGGGCGACGGCTGGGACATCTGCGTCAACCCCGAGTTCCTGCGCGAGGGCGCGTCGCTCGCCGACTACGACGAGCCTACGCGAATCCTCGTCGGTGAGCGCGTGCCGGGCGCCGGAAGACGCGTGCTCGATCTCTACGAGCGCATCCGGGCCCCGCGCTTCTCGGTCGCGCTCGAGGTCGCCGAGGCGATCAAGTACACCGACAACGCGTTCCACGCGCTCAAGGTCGCGTTCGCGAACGAGGTCGGGCGCGTCTGGAGCGCGCGCGGCGCCGACCCCGTCGAGGTGATGAGCATCTTCGCGCAGGATCGGAAGCTCAACATCTCGCCCCTCTACCTGCGGCCCGGCTTCGCGTTCGGCGGCAGCTGCCTGCCCAAGGACGTGCGCGCGCTGCGCGCGGCCGCGCACGGCGCGGCGATCCCGATCCCGCTGCTCGACGCGATCCTGCCCTCGAACGAGGCGATGGTGCGGCGCGCGTTCGATGCGGTGCTCGCGACCGAGAAGAGGCGCGTCGCGCTGCTCGGCCTCGCCTTCAAGCCGGGCACCGACGACCTGCGCGAGAGCCCGCTGCTCGAGCTCGCCAAGCGCCTGATCGGCGAGGGGCTCGAGCTCGCGATCCACGACGCGTTCGTCGCGCTCGCGCGCCTGCACGGAACCAACCGCGCATTCCTCGAGCAGCGCATTCCGCACATCGCGAGGCTGCTGCGCGCGAGCGTCGACGAGGCGGTCGCGGACGCCGAGGTGGTCGTGATCGGCCACGCCGGAGCGCTCTACGAGCGCGACGACGACTGGCGCGCGAGCGGAAAGACCGTCCTGCGCCTCACATGAAGCTGCTCGTGGTATGCGCGCGGCCGCCCTGGCCGCCGACCATGGCGGACGCCATGACGGTCGAGCGCATGCTGCGCTTCCTCTCCGCGCGCGGCCACGCGGTCGACCTGCTCTGCTTCACGGAGCACGAAGCCGCGACGCGCGCGCTGCGTGCGGGCCTCGCGGGCGCGTGCCGCGAGATCGAGAGCGTCGAGCTGCCGCGCTGGCGATCCTACGCGAGCACCGCACTCACGCTGCCGCTCGCGCTTCCGATGCAGGTTCAGTACTACCGCTCGCGCGAGATGCGGCGCGCCGTCGAGCGGCGCGTCGCGCGCGGCGGGTACGACGCGGTCTACACGCATCTGATCCGCATGGCGGAGTACACGCGCCGGCTGCCCGTCGCGAAGCTGCTCGGCGTGCAGATCTCGCAGGCGCTCAACCTCGGGCGCATGCACGCCCACAGCGCGAGCCCGCTGCGCCGGCTCTTCTACCGCATCGAGGCCGCGAAGGTGCGGCCCTACGAGGCCGCGGTCTGCGCCGATTACGAGCGCGTGCTGCTGTGCGGCGCCGCCGACATCCGCGCCATCGAGCGGAGCGCGCCGATCCCGAACGCGCGGATCTGCCCGCACGGCCAGGACATCCCGCCGCTCGAGCGCGTGCGCGCGGCGCAGCGCGTGCCGGGGTCGATCGTGCTGTCGGGCGTGATGTCGACCTACACCAACGTCGACGCCGCGTGCTGGTTTGCGCGCGAGGTGTTTCCGCTCGTCGAGCGGCGCGTGCCCGAGGCGAAGTTCTGGATCGTCGGCCGCAACCCGCAGCGCGCGGTGCGCGCGCTGCAACGCGAGAGCAAGGTCACGGTCACCGGCGAGGTGCCCGACGTCCACGAGTGGCTGTGCCGCGCACAGGTGGCGGTCGCGCCGCTGCGCATCGGCGCGGGCATGCAGAACAAGATCGTGCAGGCGATGGCCTGCGAGCTGCCCGTCGTGGCAACCTCGGTGGCCAACGAGGGAATCGGCGCGAAGCCGCCCGCGCAGATCCTGCTGTGCGACGACCCGCGCGCGATGGCCGACGCCGTGGTCGGGCTGCTGCGCGATGCGCAGGCCCGGCGCGCGATCGGCGCCGCGGCGCGCGAGCTCGTGGAGGCGCACTGGAGCTGGGACGCGAACTTCGAGCGGCTCGAGGGCTGGCTCGAAGAGGCGGTCGCGATGCGCGGCGCGCGTCAGTCGGCGAGCGCGCCGGCGGTACCCGCCACGCGCTGAACGACGATCGCGCCAGCTCCGCGCGACTCGCGGCCAGGCCGGCCCGGCCGAGTGGCCCCGACCCGCTGCGGAGCACTCGATCGAACGCGGTACGGCCGGGCAGCTACGCGACGGTCGCGTCGCCGCGCGCGGCACGCGCGACGCGTTCGAGAAACGCGAAAGTGTCGCGCGCGCAGCGCTCCCACGAGTAATCCCGCGCGCGAGCGTGCGCGGCTGCCGCGAGCTTCGCGCGCAGCGCCGCGTCGCAGATCAGAGCGCGCAGGGCCTCCTCGATCGACACGGCATCCTCGGGCTCGAAGTAGATGCCCGCATCGCCGAGGATCTCGGGCATCGGGCCGCGCCGCGCGCACGCGATCGGAAAGCCCGACGCCATGCCCTCGAGCAGGATGTTCGGCATGTTCTCGCAGCTCGAGGCGAACACGAACACGTCGCTCGCGTCGCGCAGGGAATGCATCTGCTCGTAGGCGAGCAGACCCCGGTAGCGCAGAAACTCGCGCGCGGGATCGAGGCGCGCGAGCGCGCGCTCGAGGCGCCGCAGCGCGGGCGCGTAGGCGCGCCCCACGAAGTCGATCGCCACGGGAACTCCATCGGCGCGAAGGTTCGCGACCGCCTCGGCGACCACCCACTGGTGCTTGTAGACGTCGACGGTCGACGGATACAGCAGTCGCAGCGGGCGCTCGAACGAGCACTCCGCGAGATCCCGTTGCACGCGCGGCGTCGCGCGGAAGCGCTCCTCGACGCCGTGCGGGATGATCGCCACCTCACCGCGCACGCGCGCAATCGCGCGCACCGCATCGTGCGCGTAGCGGGTGAGAAAGATCACCCCCTGCGCGCGCTCGAAGGTGCGCGTTTGGCCCCAGCGCAGCAGCAGGATGCGCAGCGCTTCGAGCGAGATCCCATAGCGCGAGTGCTCGCTCCACGCGAACGGCAGCATGTTGCGCGACATCGCGACCAGCGGCGCGAATCCGCCCGGCGCGTTGCCGCCCGGCGAGAACAGCAGGTCGCAGCGCGCGCGAGCGAGCGCAGGCAGGCGCAGCCACTGCCAGAGCAGCCGCGCCGGAAGCGCGCGGTCGAGCGGTGGGCAGTGGACCTTCTCGAGCCAGGCGCGATCCGCGAGCTGCGTGAGCGTCTTGCGGTTGCCCCACACGATGATGCGGCTCACCCCGAAGCGCTCGGGCGCGACGTTCGCGAGCACGTTCACCAGGTGCGTCACGGAGCCGCCGATCCGCACGTTGGAGGCGTCGATCCCGACGATCACCGCGCTCGCACTCCGCGCTCGAGCACTTCGCAGTAGATTCGCTCGTAGCTCGCCGCGAGCTCGGCGACCGACCACGCGCGCGCTCGCTGGCGCGCGGCGGCCGCGCGGGCGCCCGCCGCCGCGGGATCGCGCAGGATTACGATCATAGCCTCGGCCGCGGCCGCCGCGGAGTCCGCCCCGACGAAC
>DASPGF010000033.1:0-2273 GCA_035620755.1 Myxococcota bacterium | reverse complement strand
ATCCCCAACGATTGCATGAGATTTCGCGAGGGATTCGACGTAACGGTTGAAGGAATCCGCATACTCGGCGAGATCGCCGAGCGCGTCCGCGTCGAGCTGCACCGAGCAGTCGCCGCGCGCGAGCGCGTCCATCGCGCGGCGCAGCACAGCGCGCGCGTGCGCGGCGTTCTCCGCGATGCGCTGCTCGAGCAGCGCCACGAGCGCCGCGCCGCAGACCGCGGCCGCGCCCGCGGCCAGCAGATTCCCGGTGGAGTGGAAAAGCAGCAGGCTCAGTGCAGCGGCCGCGAGCGTGCTCGCGAAGGTGCGCGCGGAAAAGGTCCACGACGCCCGCTTCGAGCCCGAAGTCGCCGACTGCACCGTCTCGATCCCCCCTGCCGCGATCGGCGGAAAGATCGGCTTCACCGGCGATCAGCTTGAGTTTTCGGCCGCGCGAATTCGGGCCGGGGGGGCACGCGCTCAGCGGTCGGGCACCGCGCGCACGCGCTCGCGGAGCGCCGCAAAGCACCCCGCGCGGATCGCGGCGCGCGCGTCTTCGAGCAGCCGCAGGTAGAAGCGCAGGTTGTGGACGGACGCGAGGCGCGCGCCGAGCATCTCGTTGACGCGCAGCAGGTGGCGCAGGTACGCGCGCGAGTGGCGCGCACAGGTCGTGCAGTCGCAGCCCTCATCGGGCGGCGAGGCGTCGCGCTCGAAGCGCGCGTTGCGCAGCCTGAGCAGGCCGTCGCGCGCGAACAGCACGCCGTGTCGCGCGTGCCGCGTCGGAATCACGCAGTCGAAGAGGTCGACACCCGCGGCGATCGCGTCGACGAGGTCGGACGGGTAGCCGAGCCCCATCAGGTAGCGCGGTGCCGCGTCCGGGAGCGCGTCGTGGGTCGCTGCAACGGCCTCGCTGCGCTGCGCGAGCGTCTCGCCGAGGCCGAGGCCGCCGTGCGCGTAGCCGTCGAAGCCGAGCGCGACGAGCTGCTCGGCGTGCGCGTGCCGCAAGCGCGCGTCGGCTCCCCCCTGGACGATCGCGAACAGCGCCTGTCCGCTGCTGCGGCGCGCGCGCGCGGAGCGCTCCGCCCAGCGCAGCGTGCGCGCCGCCGCCGCGCGCAGCGCCGCGCGTGCGGTCGGGTCGCTCCCGATGGGTTGGCACTCGTCGAGCACCATCGCAATGTCCGAGCCGAGCCGGTGTTGGATCTCGATCGCGCGCTCGGGCGTGAGCAGCTGCGAGCGCCCGTCGACGCTCGAGCGGAACGAGACGCCGTCCTCATCGATGCGCGCGCGGCCCGCGAGCGAGGTCACCTGGTAGCCGCCGCTGTCGGTCAGCCAAGGCCCGCTCCAGCCCGTGAACCCGTGCAGCCCGCCCTGGCCCGCGATCAGATCGGAGCCGGGTCGCTCCTCGAGGTGGTAGGTGTTCGCGAGCAGGATCTGCGCGCCCGCGGCGCGCAGCTCGTCGACGCTGACGCCGCGCACGGCGCCGAAGGTCGCAACCGGCATGAAGGCAGGCGTCTCGACGCGGCCGTGCGGCGTCTTGAGCACGCCCGCGCGCGCCTCGCCGTCGCGCGCGGAGATCTCGAACAGCGAGCCCGGAGCCATCGCGCGAGTCAATCCGATTCGATGAGCATCGCGTCGCCGTAGGAGTAGAAGCGGTAGCCCGAGCGCACCGCCTCGGCGTAGGCGGCGAGCAGGCGCTCGCGTCCCGCGTATGCGGCGGCGAGCAGCAGCAGCGACGAGCGCGGCAGGTGGAAGTTCGTGAGCAGCGCATCGACGCAGCGAAAGCGATCGCCCGGCGCGAGGAACAAGTCGGTCGTGCCCGAGCCCGCGCGCACCCGGCCGGCTTCGCAAGCGCGCGCCTCGAGCACGCGCGTGACGGTCGTGCCCACGGCGACCACGCGGCCGCCGCGCTCGCGCGCGCGGTCGATTGCCGCAGCGGTGGCGGCGGGCAGCTCGAAAGCCTCGTCGTGCAGGCGGTGGCGCGCGAGATCCTCGTCGCGCAGCGGGCGGAAGGTGCCGACGCCGATGTGCAGCACGAGCTCGGCGCGCTCGATTCCGCGCTGCGCGAGCTCGTCGAGCAGCCGCTCGCTCAGGTGCAGGCCCGCGGTCGGCGCGGCGATCGAGCCGGGTACACGGGAGAATGTCGTCTGGTAGCGATCGGCGTCCTCGGGCTGCGCGGCATCGCGCCGGATGTAGGGTGGAAGCGGCATCTCACCGGACGCGTAGGGATCGACGCCGGGCTCGAACCCGAGCGTGCCGCTGCCATCGGCGTCGACCGCGAGCAGCTCGGCGTCGAGCGG
>DASPGF010000032.1:0-3292 GCA_035620755.1 Myxococcota bacterium | reverse complement strand
GCGACGCCGAAGGCCTCGTGATCCGCAGCGCCACCCGGGTCGACGCGGCGGTGATCGCGGCCGCCGACACGATCGGCCGGCGAGAGCGTCCCCGAGCCCTGGCTCTACGCGCGGCCGCGGCGTTTCTTCCGCCCGCGACGGCCCAAGGAGCTGCGCTCGGATCGCTCCGAGGTCGCGTGAGCCGCGCCGCGGCGCGGCGTTGACACCGCTCCGGCGCTCGGGCACACTCGGGGTCCCTCATTCATTCCTCAATGAAACCGCAGGCTTAGTTGCCGCGGAGCGAATGGTTTGAAGCCCGAAACCGCCGTGGCGAAAGTGCTCGTGACCGACACGCTGGCGCCGCAGGGCCTCGAGATCCTCGAGCGCGCCCCGGGCCTCGAGGTGGTGGTCGCGCCCGGGCTCAGCGGCGACGCGCTGCTCGAGGCGGTCGGCGACGCCGAAGGCCTCGTGATCCGCAGCGCCACCCGGGTCGACGCGGCGGTGATCGCGGCCGCCGAGAAGCTCAGGGTGATCGGTCGCGCGGGAATCGGCATCGACAACGTCGACCTGCGCGCGGCGACTGCGCGCGGAATCGTGGTGATGAACACGCCCGGCGGCAACAACGTGACCACCGCGGAGCACGCGATCGCGCTGCTGGTGTCGCTCGCGCGGCACATCCCCCAGGCGACCGCGTCGATGAAGGCGGGCAGGTGGGAGAAGTCGCGCTTCATCGGCACGGAGCTCTACAACCGCACGCTCGCCGTCGTCGGCCTCGGCAACATCGGCCGCATCGTCGCGAAGCGTGCGCAAGGGCTCGGCATGAAGGTGATCGCGCACGATCCCTTCCTCTCCGAGGCCGCGCGCGCGGCGGCGGAGGTGGAGCTGGTGTCGTTCGACGAGATGCTCGCGCGCGCCGACGCGATCTCGGTCCACGTGCCGCGAACCGCGGAGACCACGGGCCTGCTGGGCGACGCGGCGTTCGAGAAGATGCGGCCCGGCGTGCTCATCATCAACGCGGCGCGCGGCGGTATCGTCGACGAGGCGGCGCTGCTGCGCGCGCTCGAATCTGGACGCGTCGGCGGCGCCGCGATGGACGTATTCGAGCACGAGCCGCCGCGCGCGGGCGATCCGCTCGTGCTGCACGAGCGCGTGATCTGCACGCCGCACCTCGGCGCGTCGACCGAACAGGCGCAGGTGAACGTCTCGATTGCGGTCGCCGAGCAGGTGCGCGACTTCCTGCTCGACGGAATCGTCGGCAACGCGCTCAACGTGCCGTCGATCTCGAAGGAGCTCTACGCGCAGATCCGGCCCTACCTCGAGCTCGGCGAGAAGCTCGGGCGTTTCCAGGGCCAGCTGTGCACGGGCTCGATCGACCGCATCGAGATCGAGTACTCGGGCGACGCGGCGCGGCTCGAGGTCGCTCCGATCACGGTGTCGATCCTCAAGGGAATCCTCGAGTCGCTCGACGACGAGGTGAATCTCGTCAATGCGCCGCTGATCGCGAGCGCGCACGGGATCGAGGTGGTCGAATCGAAGAGCAGCCGCTCGCGCGATTTCGCGAGCGCGATCGCGACGCGCGTGAGGGGCTGCGGTGACCGCTACATCGTCGGCGCCGTGTTCCACGGCGGGCAGCCGCGCATCGTGCGGATCGACGACTTCATGCTCGAGGCGATTCCCAAGGGGCCGACGCTGTTCATCCAGAACCACGACCAGCCGGGCGTGGTCGGCGCCGTCGGAACCGTGTTGGGGAAGGGTGGCATCAACATCTCGCGCATGCAGCTCGCGCTGCTTCCCGAGCAGTCGCTCGCGGCGATGCTCGTGAACATCGACCGCGCTCCCGATGCGGCGGTGATGGCGCAGCTGCGCGCGCTGCCGCACCTGATCTCCGCGCAGCTCGTCGAGCTCGGTCCGTGACGGCGCTCGTCGCGGTCGGCGCGCAGTGGGGCGACGAGGGCAAGGGCAAGATCGTCGACTGGCTCGCCCCGCACGCGCAGCTCGTGGTCCGCTTCCACGGCGGCAACAACGCGGGCCATACGCTCGTGGTCGACGGCGAGAAGACCGTGCTGCACGTCGTTCCGGCGGGCGTCCTCAACCCGTCGACCGTCAACCTGATCGGGCCCGGCGTGGTCGTCGATCCCGACGGGCTGCTCGCCGAGCTCGAGGCGCTCAGGGAACGCGGCTTGCTGCGCGACCCGTCGCGCGTGCGCCTCTCGGGTCGCGCGCACGTGATCCTCCCGTGGCACACGACGCTCGACAAGGCGCGCGAGCGCGCTGCGGGCGAGCTTGCGATCGGCACGACGGGGCGCGGCATCGGCCCCGCCTACGAGGACAAGGTGACGCGCCGCGGAATTCGCGTCGCGGATCTGCTCGATGCGCGTGGCTTGCGCGATTCGCTGCAGCGCATCGCGCAGCAGAAGAACTTCGAGCTCGTCGAGTACTACCACTGCGAGGCGATCGACGTCGATGCACTCTACGAGCGCGCGCTCGAGTGGGGCCGCCGGCTCGAGCCCTACGTCGACCACACGGTGCACCTGCTCGAGGAGGCGCTGCGCGGCGGCACCAACGTACTGTTCGAGGGCGCGCAGGGGACCTTCCTCGACATCGATCACGGCACGTATCCCTACGTGACGTCCTCGAACTGCGTCGCGGGCGCGGTGTGCGCGGGCGCGGGCATCGGGCCTACGCGGATCGACCGCGTGCTCGGCATCACGAAGGCCTACACGACACGCGTGGGCGGTGGCCCGTTCCCGACCGAGGACACGGGCGAGTTCGGGCGACGGCTGCGCGAGGCCGGCGCCGAGTTCGGCGCCACCACGGGCCGCCCGCGGCGCTGCGGATCGCTCGATGTCGTGATGCTGCGCGAGGCGGCGCTCGTCAACGGCTTCACCGGGCTCGCGATCAACAAGCTCGACGTGCTGTCGGGAATTGGCGAGCTGCGCGTCGCGACCGCCTATCGCGTGAACGGCAAGCTCACCAACGAGTTTCCGATGACGCTCGCCGAGATCGAGCGCGCCGAGCCCGTCTACGAGACGCTGCCGGGCTGGACCGAGGACATCACGGGCTGCCGTCGCTACGCAGAGCTGCCGGGCGCCGCGCGAGATTACGTGGAGCGCGTGGAGGCGCTCGTCGAGGTGCCCGTCGAGATCCTCTCGGTGGGACCCGGGCGCGACCAGACGATCGCGCGCATCGACCCCTTCCGCGGCTAGCCCCGGTCGGTCCGCGTTCTGTCGAGCGGTCCGCCTCCGGCGGGCGCGCAGCGCAGCGGGTCGATCAAAGCCGCCTCGCCCCGGGTGCGCACGCCGCAGCACCGAAC